>JAFXJE010000072.1 GCA_017532485.1 Peptococcaceae bacterium
CCTAACGGCAGAGAAAACAACAAGGTGAAGAAAAATATCTCCAGCGTTGTCATTAAACCACCCATCAATTCCATCGTTACTGTTCCCAACATAAAGCCATTCTCCTCATAAATTCAAAATAATATGTACTAGCTACACCCTTAAATAGAGGCTGAGACCAAAGTCCCAACCTCTATCCATCAGTATGTCTTAATTTTCAGCTCTTATTTAGCTGCAGCTTTTGTTACTACTACCTGAGCATTGTTGCAGTATGGGTTAGAGCAATCCATAGCACCTAATACTTCGTTTGTTAAAGTCATACCGTTCCAAACAGCATCAATATTTTTAGAGTCAACTTCTAAAATTTTCATATCCCAGTCGATAACTACAAATTCTACTTCAACACCAAGTTTTTCACCTACTAAACGAGCCATATCAGCGTCAAAACCAATCCAGTTGCCGTTTTCATCTTTGTAATCCATTGGTGCAAATTCTGTAATACCAACTACGAATTTACCTTTTTCTTTAATAGCAGCTACATCGCTGTCTGTTTCAGCAGCCACAAATTCACAAGCAGGTTGTTCTACTAAGGAAGCTTGCACACCATATTTTTTAGCTACTTCCTGCATTTGACCACTAGCATAGCTTTCAGCGAACACAGCGTTGATGAAAGATGGTAAGTCAGAACCTTTGCGGCAGCCTACGCCATATTCTTCAGTAGTTAATTGTTCACCACAAACCATATCTGGATAACTGGTACCTTCACCAATCATAGCCCCTGCCATCAATAAGTCAATGATAGCTGCATCAGAAGTACCTGCTTTTACTTCCATTAAAGCATCTGCTTGAGCTGCTACTGCATTAAATTGGAAACCATTTTCTTTAGCCGCTGCCTCACCAGCAGAACCAGCTTCTACTGCATATACTAATTGTTTTGGTTGTTCTTGAGCTGCTTGCTGTTCTTGCTTAGCTCCACCACCACAAGCTGTTAAAGTCAATGCTGCCATCATACCCAATGCTACAAGTTTTGTCAATTTTTTATTCATTTTCATTTCCCCCTAAGATTTTGTTTCGGATTGTTGTCCTCTTCTTGTTTAAGACTTTAACACACTAAAGTGACAAAGTCAAGAGGAAAATTTAAAAATTTTTGAAAAATTTTTTAAAAAAATAAATATAAAAAAACTCTCCTTTATCCGACACTCTTGAGCCGGTTAAAGGAGAGCCAGTATATACGCTTAACCTTCTAAGCCTTCCAATGCTTCTTGCGCTTCTACTACGCCTTCGGCAACTGCTTTTTGGTATAATTCTTTAGCTTTTGCAGTATCTTTCTCTACGCCTTCACCTTCAGCATAACATTGTCCCAACAAGAACAAAGCTTCACCGTAACCTTGGTCAGCAGCTTTAGTCAGCCATTCAATAGCTTGAGTAAGGTCTTTTTCTACACCCTCACCACCATAGTAAGAAATAGCCAAATTCATCTGTGCTGCAGGATGACCTGTTTCCGCAGCTGTTTGATACCATTTGAAAGCTTCTTCATCACTTTGCTCTACCCCTAGACCTTGAGTATAGCAAATAGCCAAATTAATTTGTGCCTCAATAGAGCCACGCATAGCAGCTTTATAATACCATTCAAAAGCCTGTTCGTAATCTGTCTCTACCCCTTGACCGAAAGTATAGCACTCTCCCAAGAAATGTTGAGCAATAATATGACCTTTTTCTGCAGCGATTTTGAAATTTTTAAAAGCTTTTTCGTAATCTTGTGGCACATGATTACCATTGTAGTACATACCACCCAAAAGATAGCAAGCGTTCAAATTGCCCTGTAAAGCAGATTTTTCATACCACTCTACAGCTTGAGCCATATCTTGTTCTACACCTACACCATGCTCATAACACATACCCAAATTAAACTGCGCACGTGCAAAACCTTCATTCGCAGCTTCTTTTAATTCTTCTAATTGTTCCTTATTCATAATTAATTCTGCTCTTTGCATGGTTCCCACTCCTTATTCTCCGTCATTAGCATTTTTGCTAGCCTCTGCTGCAAAATCCACCAGATATTCAATTTCAGCAGTTGATTTTAATTCATCTTCTAAATCATAGATAGCATAGTTGTTTTCATACGCCATAATTGTATCGTATTGACCATCAGTATTTTCTTCCATGATTTTTACATTTGTTTTCTTATCTTCCAAAAGGATTACATGGAAACCAAAATCAGAACGCACAGGTTCTTTAGTATAAGCACCGATTTCTAATGCATCAGCACCTTCGCTAAATGGTGTAACCATCATTTTCTTCACGAAATAGCCCAATTGACCACCATCAACGGCAGAGCCTTTATCAGCAGAATATTCTTTAGCCAAAGCCGCAAAATTTTCACCTTTATCTAATTGAGCAATTACTTCCATAGCCTTAGCTTTTGCTTCAGCCACTTCTGCTTCTGGAGCATCTTTATCTACTTCAATTAAGATGTGGCTCGCTTTCAAAACATCAACTTCTAAATTGGAAATTAAATCCTGTACCAATTTATCATACAACAAGCTATCGTTGATATCACTTTTCAAATCATCCATTGTCATGCCGTAACTTTCTAATTGAGCTGCCAAATTTTCCTCTGTTTGATAATAGCCTTCAATATAGAAATCAATTTCTTCTTGAATTTCTGCATCGGTCACTTTCAA
>JAFXJE010000073.1 GCA_017532485.1 Peptococcaceae bacterium
AAAACTGCAGAGTGTTGCAGATCATGCTCAAGAGGTTAGTATGATGGTTGGACAAATTGCAGCTACAGCTCAAGAGCAGACTGCATCTGTTCAACAAGTAGCTGTTGGTTTAGACCAAATTTCTGCCGTAGTTCAGAATAATTCTGCCACAGCTGAAGAATCTGCAGCTGCCAGTGAAGAGTTGTCCGGTCAGGCAGCTATGTTGAAAAATTTAGTAGCAGGTTTTAAATTGAAAAATTAATTGAAATGTTTGTTAAAGAAAGAGGTCGGAGCTTTTGTTCCGATCTCTTTTTTATCAATATTGAATATAGGCGAAAAATTTTGACAAATAATTAGGCAAATGATATGATGAAAACGAAAAGTTTGACCGGACTTTTTAAAATAATCATGGGCACAGGAGGCGTGCTATGAAGCTGGAACAATTGCAACAAATTGTAGAAATTGAAAAGCAAAAATCTATTTCGAAAGCCGCAAAAGCCTTATATATGGGACAGCCTGCTTTAAGTGGCGCGCTAAACAGCTTGGAAGAAGAAATCGGTGTCCGTTTGTTTGAACGCACCTCTAGTGGCGTAACGCCTACGCCGGAAGGCATGGAAATATTGCAGCTAGCCAAACAGATGTTAGAATGTCAGTCACAGATTTTAAATTATGGCAAGCAGCACCGAGAATTGTACGGTAATATCAATATTTTGTTAACTCAAGCGTATAGTTTTTTGTTTTCTGATATTATGCTGGCTTTTAAAGAAAGATATCCGAAAGCTAAATTAAATATCAAGATTGTTACGGCAGATGATGTTATAAAAGAATTATCTAATGGCAATGCCAATATTTGCATCACCTTGTGGGAAATGTTTCCGCAATATACAGCCAAAGTATTGAAAGATGCCGGTTTTCAATATGAGACTTTCGGGAGTCATTCGATGATGGCATATATGAGTCAGGATAATCGTTTTGCTGAACATAGCAGCGTGGATTTAGCTTCACTTCGCGATGAAAACTTTTTGTGTTACTCTTCCAGCTTTTGGGCAGAAACCAATAAAGTGCTGCAGACAGATAGTGAGGCTCTCATTATGACTGACAGGGAAAATTTGAAACGCTTGCTAAGTACAGGACAGGCAATTTCTTTACTGCCGGATACTTTTGCTATTCGCGATTTATATTGCGACCAAGGTATGATAAAACTAGTACCAATCAAAGGTACTGAAAATTTTGCTCAAGCGGTGGACTACTTAATTTATAATGGAAAACGTCAGTTGACTGTTTTGGAGCAAAAGACATTGGAGTTGCTGCGTGAGATACTTATGCATATTTCTGAAGATAGCAATAAATATTAATAATATAGCCATAAATATACCCTATCACGAAATGAAGATAGGGTATATTTTTTTAGCTATATGTAAGAGATTAGTATGTACTGTATAATTAAAATATATTAGATAAATTAAACTTATCTATTGGCGGTTATTAGTTATTATTTATTATTTTAAAGGAGGAATGTATTATGGGTAAACCATCAGTACACCCTATGGGGACAATCATTTACAAACCAGAGAAATGCTGGAACGGCTATACAGTATTTCAAGCAAGAGATGAAGGTGCTACAATCATTGATATGAACGGCGGTGTAGTAAATCACTGGCATCATTTACAAGGTTTTCCTAACAAATTATTACCAGGCGGTTATATGATGGGTTCTTTAGGTGAACGCAACACAACATACGGCTGGCAAGACCAAAAAGACTTAGTCCAAGTTGACTGGGACGGTAACATCGTTTGGAGATTTAACAAAAATATTTATGTTGAAGACCCTGGTTATGAACCAGAATGGATGGCTCGTCAACATCATGACTTCCAACGCGAAGGTAATCCTGTAGGTTACTATGTACCAGGTATGGAATGTAAAGTAGACAGTGGTAATACATTATTATTAACTCATAATGATGTATTAGACCCTAACATTTCCTTACACACCTTAAGCGATGACCGTATCATCGAAGTTGACTGGGAAGGCAATATCGTTTGGGAATGGAATTGCCATGAACATATTGATGAAATGGGCTTTGATGAAATTGCTAAAGCAGTAATGTTCCGTAATCCGAACTTAGTAGGTAACGGTCATGGCGACTGGATGCACATTAACTCTATGAGTGTATTAGGTCCTAACAAATGGTATGATGCAGGCGATGAAAGATTTCATCCGGACAACATCATCATTGATGGTCGTGAAACTAACGTAATCGCTATCATCAGCAAAGCAACAGGTGAGTTGGTTTGGAAATTAGGTCCAGACTATACTACCGGCAAAGCAAAAGAAATCGGTCAAATCGTTGGTCAGCATCATGCTCACATGATTCCAGCAGGTTTACCTGGTGCAGGCAATATCTTAATTTACGACAATGGCGGCTGGGCTGGCTATGGTGCACCAAACCCTGCAGCTCCAACTGGTAATAAAAATGCAACTCGTGACTATTCCAGAGTTATTGAAATTGACCCAGTTAAAATGGAAATCGTATGGCAATGTCGTCCAATGGACTTAGGTTATGGTCAACCATTTAATGCAGACCATTTCTACAGCTGCTATATCAGTTCTGCACAACGTTTGCCAAATGGTAATACATTCATTACTGAAGGTTCTGATGGTCGTCTGTTTGAAATCACACCTGACCATGAAATCGTTTGGGAATATCACAGTCCATACTATGGTAAACAATTAGCTAACATGGTGTATCGTGCATATCGTTATCCTTATGACTATTGCCCACAAGCTCCAAAACCAGAAGAAAAAGCAATCGCACCTGTAGACAATACAGAATTCCGTTTGCCAAATGCAAAAACTAAAGAATTCCGTCGCTTAGTAAATGTACAAGGTACAGAAGGCTTTGGCGAAGTAGCAGGCTTCTGCTTAGCAATTGAAGAAGAGTAATTTTTAAGAAAATTTTAATCAATAAATTATTTGAAAAGGTAGAAAGTGAGGCGTTTATAATGGCTGAAACAAAACAACGCAGTGAACTTATAAATGTAGCCATTTATTTTGCAATTGTAGGTATTTTCTGGGGCTTCGTGCCAGCTCCAGCTCCACTGACTGAAGTGGGTGTTAAAGTATTAGGTTTATTCTTAGCCTTTATCGTTGGCTTTACAATGACTGAGCATCCTTGGGTGCATATTGTATCTTTCGTATTAGCAATGTTTACAGGTGTATTCCCTAACATTGCTGCTATGATGCCAGCTACTTGGGGTGGCGATACTTTCTTATTCATGGTATTGTTATTCATCGTTATTGAATATTTACGCGTTTCCGGTTTTAGTAAATTCGTATCTGCATGGTTGTTGACTCGTCCTTTCTTAGTAGGTCACCCATATAGAATTATCGGTATGTTAATGATCGTAGCTTGGTTATTAGCTATTTTCGTAGGTATCTTCGCTGGTTTATTATTAACTTGGGGCTTTATCTATCAGATTTGTGGCATTGTTGGTTACAAAAAACATTCCCCACAAGCTTGCGCAATGGTATTCGGTGTAACTTTAGTAGGTGCATTGAGCTTATCTACAATTCCATTCTTACACAATGCTTTAGTTATTATCGCAGCATTTACAGGTTCTACAGGTTTAGAAGTAAACTTAATTCACTATTTAATGTACTCTGTACCTGAAAACTTAATGATTATTGCTTTATACTTAGTAATGTGTAAAGTATTATGGCGCTTAGATTTCAGTGCTATGAAAGACATGAAAATCGACTTTATTCCAAAAGAAGATTTAATCATGACAAAACAAGTAAAAATGTCCTTCGCATTCTTAATTGCTTTAGTAGTTATGGTATTTGCTCCAAACGTATTACCTGCTGGTACTCCAGTTCAAGTTGCTTTAAAAGCAATCGGCAACAGCGGTATCTGCATGATTCTGTTTGTAGTTTGGTCCTTAATTAAAATTGACGGCAAAGAAATTTTCGATGTTGCTGAATTAGGTAAACAAGGTATTCCATGGAACATGGTATTCTGTTCTTTAGCAATCTTTACCTTTATCGCATTATTAGGTAATGCTTCCACAGGTATTAGTGCATTCGTAGGCTCTAAATTAGGTCCTATCTTTGTTGGTCAACCAGCTTGGTTATTCATCATTTTAGGTATGGTTATCACAATCGTGTTAACAAACTTCATGGCAAACATGGTAGTAGCTGTTGTAATGTTCGCAGCTTGCTTACCAATCGGTGCTACACTGGGTATCGACCCAATGCAATTAGGTTTCTTATACACAATCTGTTCCTCTATCGCATTCTTGTTACCAGCTGCTTCTCCAGCAGGTATGTTGGTATTTATGAATAAAGAATGGATGACCACAGGCGAAATCTACAAATATGCAATTCCTACAGTAGTAATGATGGGTATCGTAGCTTATGTATGGAACGTAATCTTATTCATGTTTATCTAATTGAATTGTTAGAATAATATGACTTTTACAACAAAGCTCCGGTTTCGGATTAAACGAAATCGGAGTTTTTTGGTTTTTGGGTATAAATGTTCTGAGGTGCATATAATATAAATAGCTATTTTGATAGATTGACAAATTAGCTATTTAGGAAATATACTAATAATGACTAAAGTAGATAGCCAAAAAAGGAGGCGAAATCAATGACTATTGCCACAGCAACTGAAGTTCAAAACAATTTCGGTAGATTTTTAAAAATGGTTCAAGAGGGAAAGGAAGTTGTCATAATCAAAAACGGGACTGAAGTAGCACGGTTAATATCTAAAGAACAAACGGTATCATTTCTTTCTGATAGTCTTGTAGGTGTTCTATCTTCAGATGTAGACGAAAAGAAAGTAAAGGCAGAAAGGGTGGCACGGTATGAAAGTGTTGATTGATACGAATGTCATTCTAGATGTTCTCTGCAATCGCAAAGATTTTGTTGATGATTCTTTGAAAGTATTCAAATATTGTGAAGCAAATCAGATTACAGGTTGTATTTCAGCTCTATCTATTCCTAACATTGTATATATCATGCGTAAAGAACTTGATAATGAACGTATTAAAGAAATATTGATTACGCTTACGTCGCTTTTTACTGTAGTAGATTTGCGAGAAAGCGATTTAATTAAGGCTGCTGATTTGGAGCTTTTCGATTATGAAGATGCTTTGCAATCAGTCTGTGCGACAAGAACAAAAGCAAACTATATTGTGACAAGAAATATTAAAGATTTCAAAAATAGTACTGTCCCAGCGATTAAACCGTCAGAACTATTTGAACGAATTTAAGTGTGAATAGATAAGGCAGTCAAGCATATTTGAGCTTGACTGCCTTGTTTTTTAGCAGAAATATTTTTGTTGATTATAGTATTCTCTCACCATTTCCAAGGCTTCGCCGAAGCGTTGGTAGTGAACTACTTCGCGTTCACGCAGGAAACGGAGAGGAGCCAGCAGGCTTTCGTCACCGTTAGCCATATCCATGAGATATTCATAAGTTTGTTTAGCTTTTTGCTCAGCGTTGATGTCTGCTGTTAAATCGGTAATAGGGTCACCCAAGCCGTCTAAATAAGTGCTGGTCCAGTTGAAACCATTTGGGTCATTGTAGAATAAGCCTTTGCCATGCAGGACATAGTGACCGTCTAAACCAGCTTCTTTTAATTCAGCGACAGTGGCATTTTGCATGATTTGGTAAACCATAGTTCCAATCATTTCGAGATGCCCGATTTCCTCCGTGCCGATGTCAGTTAATAACGCTTTAGTTTGACCTGTCGGCATAATATAACGCTGATTTAAGTACTGCAAACAAGCGGAAAGTTCAGAAGCAGGACCGCCGTATTGAGCCAGCAAAATTTTGGCCATACCTAAATCTTTACTGGTGACATTCACCGGAAATTGTAATTTCTTCTCATAAATCCACATTAGCAGTTACCTCCTTTTTCCCATGGCCACGGTTCATCAACCCAGCTCCAAGGACAAGAAGCAGGATTGTGTCCAAAGTTGTTTAAAGGTCCGAATTGCAATTCATAGTTGGATTTTAATTCCCAATATTGTTTAAATAATTCGTTGAAATCATCAATGGCTTCCTGGTCATTAGGATGTGTATCCAAAAAAAGATTGAGGTCTACCAAAGAAAAACTGAGTTGCTGCAGTTCCAGCATCATTGCTCTTTTGTTCGGCATCATATTGCCGTTAGGCTGTGCATATTTTTTCCCCGGCATCATTTGCATATTGTTGGGCATAGAAAAAAACACTCCTTTACAGATAGATTACTTTTTCTTTAAGGGTACATAAGGCTGGTTTAAAGCACGAAAAACAGTGCCGTACTTTAAGGCTTCACTAGG
>JAFXJE010000074.1 GCA_017532485.1 Peptococcaceae bacterium
ATGCTCTGCCAAAATTTTTTCTCTTTGCTCAATTAAAGCCTGTACTTCTTTATCTATACTTGCCATATCATGCACAGTTTGTTTTTCCTGCAGCATTTTTTTGATGAAACTTGTACTTTTTCGAGCTATTTCCAAATCTATTTCGCGCAGCACAGGAATTACTTCATACATTTGCTCAATGCGCGTATTACACTCCTGCTGTTTTTCTAAGCGCAGCTGCTCCCGATTAATCATGCTTCTTCACCTACTCTTCTAATTGGCGATAATCTTGTCCCGTATGTTGAAAATTATTCATTTTACCACGATTAACTCTTGGTTTGCTTGCTTTATCATTTGAAGATATTTTATTTTGTTCTTGCTGTTTTTGGCGATAAAGCTGTAAATCTTCTGGATTTTTTATTCCTTTTTCTTGCCAATCTTTTAAGATTGCATCTACATATTTCATATTTGGATTGTCAGCACTCACTGTTTCTTCCACAGCTTTTAAAATCATTTCATGGCTGAATTTCCATAAAGCAGACCATTTTAAATACAATTCTTTTTGCGCTTCTGTCGGATTATTGCGTTTGCCTAATTGGCGCAGTACACTAACTGTCTTATATGAAGTTGTGTCTAAATTATTCAAAAAACGCTGGAAACTTTCTTTATTTTCCACATTGGCACCGAAAGCCATCTGGCAGAAAAAAAGAAATTTATATTGCTTGCGATAATTTTTCTCATATTCCATAAAAATATCATAAATCAAATCATAGGACCATTGATATCGCATGGAAACTTCTTCAATATTTTGTTTCTCTACTAAGGTTGGAAATCTGCCCAAACTGCCTTCTAATTTTTTGATTAGTGTTGCATAATTTAATTCTTGGGTAGAATAACCACGTTGTTCCATATAAACAGGCTCTTGCCCCAAATTTTCTGCTATTTTATCAAACATCGGTGAAAAATCGATGCGTTCTTGATCCACATACCAACGCAAAATACCTTTGGCGTGCAAACTTTTGGCAGCATTCACTGCATACTGGTCACCACGCCGCACCTCATTAGTTCCACAATAAAGCAGATAGACAATTTTGCCGATATCCTCAAAATTCAACCCTAAAGGCTCCATCAAACCCAACAAATTTTTGGGAATACCTACTACACCGCCTTCGAAAAACCAAGCCGTAATATTTTGTTTATCCATTATCTCTCTCCATTATGAAAAAATACCGTTAATTCTGACATCAATTTTTAAGACTGTTAAGCTCGTCAAATTTTCCAAGGTTTCCACCAAAGTTTTTTGAAACTCTTCAACAGTTTTCCGAATTCTTGTCCCAAATTTGATTTTTATATCGCAATAAATATTAACGCCGAAATCGGTAATTTCAACTTGAATTTTCCCAGTTGTTTCAAACACCTCTACTTGCTGCAGCAAATGTAAAACTATTTGTTCTATAGCAGCTTCGGTAATAGTCAAAGTTCCCATCTGCGAAAATTTCGGCCGCACAATTGATTTTTCGTCACTTTTGCCACCTTTTTTCTTCGTCACAAAGCTAAAGATAGAATCTATCCAATAATTAGGTAAATCTTTCTTTACTTCAATACTTGGCAAAGGAATAACGTGTTTACCATCTTTACGCATTTTTTGTGCCAATTCAATTTGCTCAGGGGAAGAAATTTCTTGAATAAAAATTTTATGTTCTGCTGGAGGTAAATCCAACGCATTAGCAATACGCGTAATCATTTTTTCCGAAGTACCAATTAAAAGGATACTTTGTGGATTGATTTTTTGGATTTCCTCTTTTACTTCTTGGGCGTGCACAGGGTCATTAAAAATTGCTCGTTTAACCGCCTGTACCATTGTTGCTTCCGCTTTGGCTGAAGTACCTGCCAATTTTTTGCCGTTTTGGATTAATAAACCATCATCAATCATTACTTCAATATGATATTTTTGCAGTACCTTATTGGCATTATGACTTTTGCCTGTGCCACTGGCACCGATTAAAGCATAAACTTCCACAACATTTCCCTTCTTTCCCCTATATGTATTAATCTACCCCCATATCCCCATTTTAAACAAAGGGAGATATGGGGGATTTAGATTTACTTAGCTGCTTTGATTAATTCCAAAATCACTTTACTAGCCATAGCCATTTTTTCGATAGATAAACATTCTTCCATACTATGCACATTTTCCATACCAACACCAATGTTGCAAGCAGGAATACCTTTACCACAGAATACGTTAGCATCTGTGCCGCCACCACTTTTTACTAAGTTTGGTGTTAAGCCCAATTTTTCTGCTGCTTGGCTTGCCATTTGTACGATAACACTATCTTTATCTAAATTAATTGCAGAATATTCTTCCTCGGTAATAACTTCTACTTTACCACCAAATTTTGCTGCTGCTTCTTCACAGCATTTTGTCATGTGCGCAATTTGAGCATCAACTTTTTCTTTATTTAAACTTCTTGCTTCACCCCAAATAGTTACGCTTTCAGTAACAATATTGGTAGCACGACCACCATTAACGACACCGAAGTTAGCTGTTGTTTCTTCGTCAATTCTACCCAGTTTCATATTATGGATAGCTTCAGCCATCATGTAAATAGCATTAATGCCTTTTTCAGGCTCCATACCAGAATGAACTGCTTTACCAGTAAAGGTTACAGTGATAGCAATATGATGTGGTGCAGCTACGCAAATATCACTTGGCATCCCATCACTGTCAAAGGAAAATGCTGCATCTACAGGCTGCATTTTTTCTACTTCCAGTTGTTTAGCCCCTAATAAGCCACCTTCTTCAGCTACAGTAAAGACAACTTGGATAGGACCACAAGGAATATTATTTTCTTGAGCTGTTTCAATAGCTTCAAAGATAGCAGCCATCCCTGCTTTATCGTCACCACCTAAAATTGTATCGCCGGAGCTATAGATAACACCGTCACGAATTTGTGGTTTTACACCGATACCAGGTTTAACTGTATCCATGTGCGCACAGAACAACAAACTTTTACCTTGACCATCACCAGGATGATAACCGATAACATTACCTGCATTACCACCGATTTTTTCTCCAGCTTCATCTTCACGCACAGAAAAGCCCAAGCTTTCTAATTTTGCTTTGGCATAATCTGCAACTTTGCGTTCAAATTTAGTTTCGGAATCCAATTTTACTAAATCAATTAAAGTGTTTACCAAACGTTCTTGATTAATCATGGTACATTCTCCTGTCTATTCTTAAATTATTTTTTAATATTGCTGCATTTGGTCTAAACGGCTTAATAAAGCCTCATACGGTGTCGTATCAAGCATAAGCTTACCTGATTGATAGTACGTAACCTGACCATTATTATTTTCTCCTAAGCCTCTCTCTGCCAAAAGATGCTGCAAATGTTTTACTGTACCGTTGCTGCCATCAAGCAAAGAAATATTTCCTGGCAGCAAGCGCCGTAAAGTATCTTTGAAAAAATTGAAATGAGTGCAGCCTAAGACTACAGTATCATAATCCTCCAATGCATATCGCCCAAACTCCTTTTGCAGATATGTTTCTACCTCTGCTCCACTGAAAATACCATCTTCAGCCAGCGTAACTAACTGAGGCAGTGGCAATAAGTCTACAATATGCGTCATATCTATTTGCAAAAGTAAATCATGCAGCTTTTGTTCTTGCAAAGTCATTGGCGTAGCAATCACCAAAACTCGCTTCTGACTTTGACTCACCGCAGGTTTAACTGCAGGCTCCATACCGATAATCGGAAATGTGTATTTTTGACGCAGCTCGGCAATAGCAACGCTGGTAGCTGTATTGCACGCTACTACTAAAGCTTTTACATCTTGCTCGGCGATAAAAGCCACTGCCTCATCAACACAAGAGATAATTTCTTCTTTTGTTTTGGTTCCATAAGGCACATGCAAAGTGTCTGCATAATAAAGATAATCTTCCTGCGGCATTTGCTGCAGTGCCTGATGTAATACGGTCAAACCACCTATTCCGGAATCAAAAATTGCAATCTTCATCGAAATCCTCATCCCATTTCCGTTTTCTCGCTACAAATACTGCTCTTTCCTCTTGCTCGCCCAATTCTTCCATAGTTAATTGCCGATAAACACCTAAAACATCAAAACCGGCAAAATCCAGCCAAAGCTGCAGCAAATCCAGCTCATAAACTCTTTCATATTGTTCTTCCTCTATCCGCTGATAAAGGCCATTATCCTGCTGCAGAAAATAGGTTAAATGCATGGTGCAAATTTGGTTTTCTTCGTCAAAATCATTATCCCAAATATACGCTAAATGTTCATTGTGCCAACTATAACTATTATTACCCAAATACTCGCGTAATTTCCATGGTGTCTGCACATCAAAAATCAAAAGACCATCATCGCGCAAATATTGGCTGATTTGTAAAAAAGTCTGCTGTAAATCTTCCGGCTCTAAAAGATGATTAAACACATCAAAGGTAGCCACCATAGCATCAACTTCTTCAGCCAGTTCCAGCTCAGTAATATCTTGCTGCTGCCAGCTGACAGCTAAATCTTGCCCTTTCGTTTTTGCTGCAGCCTGTGCCAACATTTCCTCTGACAAATCCAGCCCTATTACTTGATAACCTTTTTGCGCCAAAGGAATACTGATACTGCCTGTCCCACAGCCCAAGTCAACCAACATTTGACCTGGACAATGGTAATACTCCAACAATTGAGCCAAATAATCTGCCCAACGCTTATAATCTATATCCTCCATCAGCCCATCATATAATCCTGCTAAGACTTGATATGCCATTATTCAGCCTCAATCATTTTGCTGATATCTACCAAAGGGCTATTGCCCCATAATTTTTCTAAATTATAATAAGCTCTTTCTTCTGGTTGGAAGATTTGTACGATAATAGAACTGTAATCTAATAAAACCCAGTTGCCTTCTTGGTAACCTTCTGTGCGCAGCACTTTTTCGCCTAAAGTTTCTTCTACCTTTAATTCAACAAAATCGGCAATAGCTTTAGTTTGTGGTCTGCTGTTACCAGTGCAAATTACGAAGTAATCCGCGATACCTGTTTGTTCATGAATATCTAAAACCTGAATATCGCTTCCTTTTTTATCATCAATTGCTTTTACGATAGTTTCCAATAATGTTGCTTCTGCCATAATAATCCCCCTTAAATTAATATCTTATCTTAATTACAATCTTTTATCCCAATTTCCTCTAACATCCGATTGCGTGCCATCAAGGAATAAGGATGAATAAAGGCAGCTTTTTGCAGTAAGTAAGTTAAGGTATGGTTAAGTCCTGCCAAAACTCCTAAATTCCAATCTTGATAAGTAATCGTTCTTAATTTGTCTACCCCAGGAAATTTTCTTTCTGGTTCAATATAATCAGCAATATAAATCAATTTGCTGAGCCAATCCATTTCTGGATGGCCTGTAGTATGATTGCGAATAGCCGTTAAAATCTGTTGGTCAGTAATTAAGCCTTCCTGCTCCAACAAAAATGCACCCACCGTACCATGCAGTAAATCTGGCTTGATTACTTCAATGTGGTCTGTAATTAAGTTATTTTCCTGCGCCAGCAACAATAATTCAGTACCACTCATTTCTCTGGCATAATCGTGCATTAAGCCGGCTAAATAAGATTTTTCAATATCCAAATTATTCATTCCTGCCAGCTTAGCTGCTGTATTAGCCACGCCTACAGAATGAACATAACGAGCCGGAGATAAACGTTTCTGCATAATAATTTTATAGCCTTCTACATCTATTGCCACGCTTGTTTCACCTCATCTATAATTTCCGACGGAATAAAATGCTCTATATTTTCCCCCTGCTGCAAAGCTGTTCTGATTTCTGTTGATGAAAGAGGCAAAGCATCTATCGGCAGCAAGAGAATACCTTTCTTCGCCTTTGCCTCTCTTTGCTTTATTTCTTCTGTCATAACCAGCTCATAGCCAGGTCTGGTCGTAATCACAAAATAACATAAATCAAGAATTTCTTGCCATTTGTACCAATCAGTCAAAGTTGTTAAAGAATCGGCACCAGTCAAAAAATATAGTTCCGCCTGTGGATACATTTCCTGCAAAACTACCAAGGTATCATAGGTATAAGATTTGCCTTGACGCTGCTGTTCAATATCAGATATTTCCCAAGTCGCCTCCCCAGCAATTGCTTTCGCCAACCACTTTCGCCTGCTGGCGTAAGCAGTAATCTGCCCTTCCTTCAACGGTGGTACAGATGCCGGAATAAAAATTATTTTATCCAGCTGTAATTTTTCTTGGCTTTCGCGTGCCATTTGCAAATGTCCCTTATGCACAGGGTTAAAGGTACCACCTAAAATACCTATCTTTTCTCGTTTACTCATTTTCTCACTTGTCCGTTACCATTAACAATATATTTATAGCTAGTCAAAGCTTTTAAGCCCATTGGTCCACGCGCATGAATTTTTTGCGTACTAATCCCAATTTCTGCCCCAAAGCCAAATTGAAAACCATCACTAAATCTGCTGGAAGCATTGACATAAACTACTGCTGCATCAATCATTTGTTGGAATTGACGCGCATGATTATAGTTATTTGTAACAATTACTTCTGAATGTTTGGTACTGTAAGTAGAAATATGCTCAATAGCTTCTGCAAGACTGTCTACGATTTTTACTGCTAAAATCAAATCATGGAATTCCGTAGCATAATCTTCCTCTGTGGCAGCTTTACTTTGAGCTGCCCATTTACCACTTCTAGTACAGCAGCGCAATTCTACACCTGCTGCCAATAATTTTTCATTGACCTTCGGTAAAAACTCCTCTGCCACATCAGCATGAACTAATAAGGTTTCTGTCGCATTACATACACCAGGTCGCTGTACTTTGCCGTTCATAACGATATCTATTGCCATATCAATATCAGCATCAGCATCAACATAAATATGACAGTTGCCTACTCCTGTTTCAATTACAGGCACAGTGGCATTTTCCACTACCCGTTTAATCAAACCTGCCCCACCACGCGGAATTAAAACATCAAGATACTGATTTAATTTCAACATCTCATCTACTGTATCCCGACTTGTATTTTCTACTATTTGAATAGTGCCATGCGGCATACCAGCTTGCTCTGCTGCTTGTGCCAAACAATCAGCAATCACCAAATTGGAACGAATAGCATCACTGCTGCCTCGCAAAAGAACGGCATTACCAGATTTCAAACAAAGTCCAGCAGCATCAGCAGTTACATTAGGGCGAGCTTCATAAATCATCCCAACTACCCCTAAAGGAACAGTAATTTTCCCAATTTGCAAATTATCTTTATTGAGCCACATTTCTTCCACATGACCAATAGGGTCTTCCAAAGCTGTCAAGGCTGTCAACCCCTCAGCCATATCTTTAATGCGCTGCTCATTTAACAATAATCTATCCAAAAAAGATTGAGGCATACCTTTTTCGCGAGCCGCAACCATATCTTGCTCATTAGCTTTTAAAATTTCTGCACTATGAGTCAGCAAAGAATTTGCCATTACTTCTAATGCATGATTTTTTTCTGCTGCTGTCATCAAGGCTAAAGCTTTCGAAGCTTCTTTAGCCAATGCCCCTTTTGTTGCCAATTCTCCCATTCCAAGCTACCCCCTAAACAAAAATGGACAAATTATCACGATGAATTACTTCATCATAATCTTTATAACCCAAAATAGAGCAAATATCCTTTGTTTTTTGCCCTTTAATTTTCATAATTTCCTGCTGACTATAATTACTAATGCCACGCGCTATTTCTTTGCCCTGCAAATCTAAAATATGCACAACGTCACCAGCTGCAAATGTACCTTCAACAGCAGTAATACCACCTGGCAACAAGCTTTTGCCCTTGTGAAGCAAAGCTTCTTTCGCACCATCATCAACAATAATATTTCCTTGCACATGCGAGCCGAAAGCAATCCAGCTTTTCCGTAAATGCGGCTTAATTTCCTGCGGCACAAACAAGGTACCTACAGATTCTCCGGAAATAATCTGACCAATAATATCAGGCTCTGAGCCTAAAGCAATCATTAGTGGAATTCCCGCATTAACAGCAATTTTCGCTGCAATAATTTTAGTTGCCATTCCACCACTGCCAAATTTGCTGCCGACGCTGCCAGCTTTACCTTCAATACTTTCATCAATTTGCTCAACTACAGCCAATCTTTGCGCATCTTTATTTTTTCGAGGGTCAGCATTGTAGAAACCATCTATATCTGTCAATAAGATGACCAAATCAGCATCAATCAAAGTAGCTACCAAAGCCGCTAAAGTATCATTATCACCAAATTTAATTTCTTCAAAAGCTACCGTATCATTTTCGTTGACAATTGGAATAACACCTAAATCCAACAAAGTAAGCAAAGTATTGCGCGCATTTAAAAAGCGTTGTCTATGCTCTAAGTCTGCCTTAGTCAATAACAATTGAGCCGTAGTTTGGCCATATTCGGCAAACATTTTTTCATATAAATGCAGTAAAATTCCTTGTCCGATAGCTGCTACTGCTTGTTTTTCCGGAATAGTCTTCGGGCGTTTATCCAGATTAAGCTTACCCATACCTGCACCAATCGCCCCAGAACTTACCAGCACAACTTCTTTACCTTGATTGCGCAAATCCGATAATTGACGCACCAGCCGTTCTATTCTCTCTAAATTCAGCTTACCTGTACTATGCGTCAAGGTACTAGTCCCAACCTTAACCACGATTTTTTCAGCGTTTTTTACTAGATGTTGATAATGCTCCCGTTCCATGATTGAGTCCTCATTTCCGGTAATAGTTTACCTTTTTAGGTTTTTCAGCTTTTGGTAATTCTATTGGTTTGCTTTTTTTCGCATTATGACGATAGAGTAAAATGTTTCTCCCGATAACTTGAACAAGTTCAGAATTAGTGCCTTCACTCAAAGCTTCAGCTACTTCACTTACTTCTTCCAAACAGTTTTTCAAAACTTTAACCTTTACTAATTCGCGCGCAACCAAAGCTTCTTCAACAGAATGTAAAACACTTTCATTTATCCCTGCCTTACCTACTTGAATAATAGCTTCTTCTGTCATTGCCAAGCCGCGCAAAAAGCTTTTTTGTTTCCCTGTCAACATATTTTACTCCACCTTATCCTTTTGTGTATTTTTTTTATATTGAGCTGCCAATTTTTGCAATCGTTCTTGTTTTTCCTGCTGTGTATTGCCGACAAAAGTCTTTTCATTGCTGCCATCTACCCATTTTCCTGCCGGTCTTTTTCGTGGTGCCGCATAAACATTTTTACCCATCTACGCTTCATCCTTTCTCTTCCGAAAGATTATCATGTCATTATAGCACAAAAAGACAAACTATGCTATACTGACAGCAAAAGAAGACTATTATTAAGGAGGTTATTTATATGATTACTATTAGTGTTTGTATGATTGTCAAAAATGAAGAACTCTTGCTTGCCCAATGCCTAGACTCTTTACAAAATATCGCCGATGAAATTATTATCGTTGATACCGGTTCCACCGACCGTACTAAAGAAATAGCCAGTCGCTATACAGACAAAATTTTTGATTTTCCTTGGATTCATGATTATTCGGCTGCTCGCAATTTTGCTGCTGAACAAGCAAGCATGGAATATATTTACATGGCTGATGCTGATGAACGCCTTGATGACTTCAACCAAAAACAATTTGCTGCCTTAAAAAGCACACTCCTGCCGGAAATAGACATTGTGCAAATGATTTACTGCAATCAACTGGAGCATAACACCACTTATAATTTTGATCGCGAATACCGTCCAAAATTATACAAACGCATCCGAACTTTTCGCTGGCAAAATCCAATCCACGAAACCGTAGCTTTAGAGCCGATTATTTTTGACAGCGATATTGAAATTATCCATCAACCACTTAATAATCATGCCGCACGCGATTTCAAGGATTACCTTTACAACATTCAACAAGGCAAAATTCTTTATCGCACACCTTATATTATGTATGCCAAAGAATTATTTATCGCCGGCACCGACCAAGATTTTCTCCAGGCTGAAGAGTATTTTTACCATACTCTGAATTATGACTGTCGCTCCGTAGAAGAATTGAAAGCAGCCCAATGCGTTGTGGCTCATGCTGCGCGCTTGCGTCAAGACTTTGACCGTTTAATGAAATGCTGCTTACGCAATCTAGCAGACGGTCAGCCAAGCGCCGAAATTTGTTATGAGTTGGGCGAATATTATTTTACCAAGCAAGATTTTAATGAGGCTCTTCTCTGGTATTATAACGCAGCCTTTGAAACCACCTCTGAATTAAATATCCAATACAGCAGCACTCTGCCCTTGGAACGCCTGGCACAATGCTGCACTCAGCTCGGTGATAATGAGCAAGCAGAATACTACAAACAAATGATAAAATAAAAGAAAATGCTGGGACAATTTTTTTGCCCCAGCATTTTTCATCTTTATTCACTTAACAAACTGTCTACTACAGTACCAATTAATTTACCATCGGCTTTCCCTTTTAATTCAGCCATAACAGCCTTCATTACTTGACCTTTATTTTTTACGGTCAATTCCACTCCTGCTTGCTCCACAATTGCTTTAACAGCAGCAGCCACTTCTTCGCTGTCCATTTGTTTTGGCAGATAACTTTCCAAAATAGCTGCTTCAACATTTAATTCAGCAATAGCATCTTCTCTGCCTTTTGCCATGTCAATAGCTTCTCTGATTTGTTTTAATTCTTTACGAATAACATCTAAACATTCATCTTCCGTACAATCACGACCTAATTCTTTGTGCTTATAGGTCAAACCGGAAATTAACATAGTAATTACTTTATTTTTTACTGTGTCTTTTTCTTTTAATGCAGCCATTTTATCTGCACGCAAACGATTTGTATACATCGTTCAACCTCCTCATCTTTTGTCATTTTTTATTCTAACACACCCATTTTTTTCAGGCAAGACAAAAAAGAGGCCGGATTATTCCAGCCTCCTCCTAATTATCTTACTCTGCGTCTACTACAGGACCAGCACTTACTAAGAAATCTGGTGCTGAATCAAAACGTTTGAAGTTTTCTACGAATTTCTTCGCTAACATTTTTGCCTGTTTATTATAAGCATCTCTATCAAACCACATATTAGCTGGGTTTAAAACATTGTCATCTACACCTTCACAATGAGTTGGCATAGCAACTTTGAAAATATCATGTTCAACAAATTCGCCTTTTTCCAGTTCGCCGTTTAAAGCTGCACTTACTAAAGTTCTAGTATAGGATAATTTAATTCTTTCACCTACACCATAAGGGCCGCCTACCCAACCAGTGTTTACTAAATATACATTTACATTATATTTTTCAATTTTTTCTGCCAGCATTTTGGAATATACTAATGGGTCCATTGGCAAGAATGGCTCACCAAAGCAAGTAGAGAATGCTGCTTGTGGTTCAGTAATACCTCTTTCTGTGCCAGCCAATTTACTGGTATAACCAGACAAGAAGTGATACATAGCCTGTAAAGTATTTAATTTGGAAATTGGAGGTAAAACACCGAAAGCATCTGCTGTTAAGAAAATTACAGTCTTTGGAATACCACCCAAACCATCAAGCTGTGCATTTGGAATATATTCTACTGGATAAGCAGCTCTAGTATTTTCAGTTAAACTTTCATCATAAAAATCAATTGTTCTAGTGCCTGGGAAAAATTGAACATTTTCTGTTAAAGCACCAAATTTAATAGCATCAAAAATTTGTGGTTCTTGAATTCTATTCAAGCGTACAGCTTTTGCATAGCAGCCACCTTCGATATTGAAGACACCATGACTAGACCAGCCATGCTCGTCATCACCGATTAACATACGTTCTGGGTCAGCAGATAAAGTAGTTTTCCCTGTACCAGATAAACCGAAGAATAAAGCAACACTGCCGTCTTCTGGGTCCATATTAGCGGAACAATGCATTGGTAAAACATTTAAATCAGGCAAGAAGAAATTCATTGCAGAGAATACGGATTTTTTCATTTCACCACAATATTGACTGCCTACAATTAAAATAATATTTTTTTCTAAATCTAAAATAATTGCTGCATCGGAATTAACACCATCTACTTCAGGATCACATTTAAAACCTGGTGCACAAATTAAGTGCATATCAGGTTCAAAGCCTGCTAATTTTTCTTTGGCAGGACGAACTAACATCTGGTGCATAAATAAATTTTGATGTGCATATTCGTTAACTACACGAATTTTCTTTTGATAAGTTTCATCTGCACCTGCTAAACCGTCAAATACATAAAGTTCTTTGCCGTTTAAATAAGTCATAACTTTTGCATACAATTTTTCAAATGTTTCTGCATCAATTGGCACATTTACTTTGCCCCACGCAATTTTTTTATCAATAGATTTGCGTTTAACGATAAAGCGGTCATTAGGGGAACGACCTGTAAATTTCCCTGTTTCTACGCGAAAAGCACCTGTGTCGGTTAATACACCTTCACCTTTTGCTAAAGCATCTTCAACCAATAAAGCTGGTTCAAGATTATACTTAATCATACCTGGTTGTTCAATACCTACTTTTGTAAGTTCTTTAACAATCGCATTTTCTCCCATGATACGCCTCTCTCTTTCATCTTGTTTTATTCATCAAGAAAAATTTATGTGTTTATCGTGTATACAAAAAACATCTTAACCTCGTAGTTATTTTACACCCAGCACTCATTTAGGTCAACTATTTTTCCCCTAAAAGATAATTATGACACCTAATTAAATCATTCATCATTATTTATGAAGCATAATTATTTTGCATAAAAAAACAGACTCTTTCGAGTCTGTTCTATTTTTACTTCATTTTACTTTATTTTTCTTTCTGTTTCCAAAAACAAAAACCAGTATAGCCCAAAGTCAGCAAAGCAACGCTAATACCCAAGACTGGCAACAACAAAACTAAGCCTGCCCCTACAGCTAAGAGAAGAATTTTTCCTTTATCCCAAACTTCTCCCTCACCTTCACAAGTAGGACAAACCTTTTCCTTTGTGCCCTCACAAAGTGGACACGGCACATAGCGCTTCCCTTGACAAAGATGACAAGTAATATGTTCCTGCCAAGTTTCTTGATGATTACGCTGAATTTTGTCCAAACCAAAGCAAACAGGACAGTCAACTACGCCCTTACCTTTACAGGTAGCACAAACTTCACCATCTGCTTTCACTCCAGTTCCATGACAAACAGCACACTGCACCTTACCCTCATGGCAATGTGGATTATCACAAGGAACTTCCATTTTTTGATTAATTACAACACTTTTTTCTACGGTACCCTTACCATTACAATTAGGACAGATTATTTCATTATTTTCATTACAATGACAATGGACTTTCCCCTTGCCGTTACAATCGGAACATTCTTTCTTTAAATCAGTTATCCATTTCCATAATGAATTCATCCTGTCACCTCACTTACATAAAAAGAGCCAAACACAAACCAAAGGCTACCCCTAAAACACCAGCAATAATACCAATAGTTCTATAGCTGTTTTTTTCTTCCCCAATATAACCTGTACCACCACAAGTCGGGCAATCTATAGTTTCACATTGAGTATTATCATCAATACTACAACAAATTATTTGTTTTTCCCCTTGACAAGTTGGACAAACTTCGCGCTGCCTAGCCATACGTCTCACATCCTAAATATTGATTTATACTATCATTATATCTGCTTTTTATTAATTTGAACAGTATTTTTTATTTATTTCGCCAATTAAATATATTCTTTATCTTTACCTCGTAAAGAAACATCACCACTAATGATAGCTTTTTTACCTGCTTCCGTTTGTAACAACAAAGCTCCGTCTTCACCTAAACCCAGCACCCTGCCGCTAATTTCCGTCTGACCACCACCACTTACCACAACCTCAGCATCGAGAATGGCACATAGTTCCGTCCATTTACGGGCAATTATTGCAAAACCTTTTTGCTGCAACAAAAAGTGATTGGCTTCCAATGCATTTAAAATTTCTGCCAGTAACAATTCTTTATCCACTTTTCGCCCTAGCTCCAACGCCAAAGAAGTTGCTTTTTGCTGAATTTCTAACGGAAAATCCTCTTTTTCCTGATTTACATTTACTCCAAAGCCAATAACAAGCTGCTTGCCGCATAATTCCAATAAAATCCCACAGACCTTCTTCTGTCCGAGTAAAACATCATTCGGCCATTTTAACCCCGTAACCATTCCCGTCACCTTAGTAATTCCTTCGGCTACAGCAACAGCTGTAACAAATGCGTAGCGTGATGCCTGCTGTAATTCGGTTGGGGTAAGCAAAACAGAACAAGCTATTCCTTTCTCTGAGGATACCCAGCTTCTGTCCAAACGACCACGCCCTGCCTCTTGACATTCAGCCCAAACTACCGTACCCTCCACAGCACCTCGTTCAAGCTGTCTTTTCAGTTCTGCATTGGTAGAGTCAATGCTGGATAAATGAATAACTTTATCTGCAGTAATAATTTTCGTCGTAAGTTTTTTATCCATACCACACCTCTTTCGGCTCATTATTTTTCTTTATTATAGCATATCTTTACTAAAAAAAACGCTGAAAATCCCTTAAAATGCCCATTTCTTGCACCCAAAAATTATTTTGCAAATTCTTAAAATTTCCCTTGCAATCGTTATTCCTTTCTGCTACAATAATACAAGTGATTTTAATGCACGAAGATATATGTTAGGTTTGAAGGAGGTGTCCAACCTATGTCTAGAAAATGCGAAATTTGTGGTAAAGGCGGCAGTGTAGGTATGGCAGTCAGCCATTCTCATATCCGTTCCAAAAAGAAATGGTTACCAAATGTACAGAAAGTAAGAGTTATTGTTAACGGTACACCAAAAAGAATCAATGTTTGTACACGTTGCTTACGTTCTAATAAAGTTCAAAGAGCTAACTAATAACATTTCTGCACCTTGTTTTCAGGGTGCATTTTTGTTTTTTATGCAAAAAAAGGTGGGAAAAAGATGAACAAGTACCAAAATTCTTATTATTGGCAACATTTAATTCAGACCCAGCAATTACCTGATATTTTTAATAATATGCCTATTACCGAACAATCTTTGTTTTTTCACGGTATTATTCATAATGCTTTCGGTCAACGCACTTTAATAGAAGAAATTGTTCACTTCCCATCTCCTGAAATATGTATTGGTTATTTACAGCATATTTATTTACCAATGGCTTTCTTTTCTTTCACTAATCAAGAAAACGGTATTTTTTTGCCGATTGACTTTAACTTAGATGAGTTGATTGATTATATCAGCAATGATGAAAATGTTCAGCACTATCGTTATTTAACCACTATGAAAGAAATAGCTCATCTCATTAAGATGCTTGCTCAACGAACTTGGGAAAAAGAAATTTTTCTCCAAATTTTAGCTAAAATAGAGCTTCTGATGCTGGAGCATTTTCACCAAGACTCCCAAGCATACGCTTATTTTCATCTTTACCAAACACCAGTTGATTTAGCCGAAGCTATCAACCAAATTTATTTAATCAGTGATAATTTTACCTTGGGTGAGAAAATTTTTCGTTATCGTACAGGACTAACGAAAAAAGAATGGGTAGATTTATATCATCAAGCCAGCAGCAATATTTTTGCTTCTCGCAAATTTATGAATACCCTGCAATATCTACGCCATAATTAATTGCCCTTGTCATTAATAAAAACGCCTGCTTCCCGACATATTTTCGGGCAGCAGGCGTTTCTTTTACAGCAGCTCTCTTTCACCTAAGGCTTTTACCTCTATCTTAACTTGTTCCGTATAACATTCTTTTATTTGATACAATATTTCATCGGCTTTACGATAAAGTTTTTCCAATGTAGCCGTTTCATTGCCGTAAATACCGGCAATAGTCAAGCCATCAGACTGATTGTGTGGGCATAATTTATCCAAAGAGTTTTTAAACTCAAAATTAATCTGTGCTGCTCGCAATTTTAACACTTCACCCTCATGCAAATAAGGGAAAAACGCTAAAAATTCATCGCCGCCTAGACGTACACAAACATCACCATCACGCGTATATTTTTGCAAAACTTCAGATAATAAAATTAAAACATCATCACCAACATAATGACCGTAAATATCATTTAATTGTCTAAATTTATCAATATCCAGCAGCAAAAGGCCATAAGGAATACCTGAGGATAATTGCTCATTAATCAGCGTTCTAGCATAACGACGATTATATAAGCCTGTCAAATAATCACGATTGGACTCATCATGTTGTTTCTCTGTAAAAAACGGATTTTCTGATATATCCAGCATCCCACTGATAAACATTTGTCGCTTATCATCAGTTACTATTTTTTTTCCGATACTATAGACCCAATAATATTCTCCATTTTTTTTCCGCATTCGCAACGCTTTTTGGTGAGTTTTATCTTCCTGAAAAGCTTCTTCCATCTCCTGCCATAACCCTTGATAATCATCAGGATGAATAATATTCTTTAAATAACCACCCGTGACTTCCAGCAATTCATCATAAGTGTAACCCAGCTCATCCAGCATTTTTTTATTAACTACATCAAAAGGAAGATTTTCTTCCCAATACCCCCCCAGCTTATTCCCTGGCATAAAATCCTGCACAGCTTGCAGCAAAACACTTTCCTTTTCTCGGCTGAATAAAGTCTGTGGTGTTTTGCGCAATTCATAAATTTTTTCCTGCTGCAAATAAAATACCCGATAAGTATCATTCTCCCAACGCAACCCTACGGTAACCATCATGGTTACAGGCTCCATCCTAACAGTTTGCGAAGTGGATTGAATTGTTAGCTTGCCCCAGCAAATATATGTCTTATCGTCGCCTTTCATTTGCTTATATTTATTGACTGCATAGCAAAGTTGCATATCTTTTCGCTGTTCAAAGTCAATTTCCAAACGTTTTTTACTCTCGGCTTTCGTCAAAGCAAATTCGTTGCCCCTGCCACTAACAAAGAAAAACTCATCTGACATTAATTCTAAAGTTTTTTCCACCGAACATTCTGTTAGATAATAATGGAAAAAATTGCACATCACATCATAGACGCTGGTTTTCATAAAGCCCCTCCTTCCACCCCGTTTTTAGGGGATGGTTATGCACTTAGATTGTTGCCGGTATATAACTGATAATACTTACCTTGCTGTTCAATTAATTCGTCATGTGTACCCCGTTCAATAATTTTACCATGCTCCATAACCATAATACAGTCAGAATTATGCACAGTAGACAAACGGTGTGCAATAACAAAAGTAGTTCTGCCTTTCATCAGAGCGTCCATACCTTGTTGGACCAAAATTTCCGTTCTAGTGTCAATAGATGAGGTAGCCTCGTCTAAAATCAGCACCGGTGGGTCAGCTACAGCTACGCGAGCAATACTTAGCAACTGGCGTTGACCTTGGCTCAAATTAGCCCCACCACCTGTCAATAAGGTCTGATAACCATCAGGCAGAAGTCGGATAAAATCATGGGCATTAGCAAGCTTAGCCGCTGCAATACATTCTTCATCCGTTGCCTCTAAACGACCATAGCGAATATTTTCCAGAACAGTACCTGTAAACAAATTAGTATCTTGTAAAACTATCCCCAAACTATGACGCAAATCGTCTTTTTTAATTTGCTCAATATCAATACCATCATATTGAATTCTGCCTTCTTGAATATCATAAAAGCGACTGATTAAATTGGTAATCGTCGTTTTACCGGCACCAGTACTGCCGACAAAGGCAATTTTTTGTCCTGGTTTAGCATACATATTAATAGCGTGTAAAACTCTTTTTTCCTCTGTATAACCAAAATTAACCTCATTAAAGGTAACTTCACCACGTTGTTTAATATAACTAACTGTACCATCTTCAGCATTGGTATGCTTCCACGCCCACATTCCAGTTCTTTCTTTTGTTTCTGTTAAGCTGCCATCAGCATTTTCCTTTGCATTAACCAGCTCCACAGAGCCTTGGTCCACTTCTGGTTGTTCATCCAACAATTCAAATACGCGATTAGCCCCTGCCGCTGCCATAACAACGCTGTTGATTTGCTGGCTAATATGCGATACTGGACCATTAAAGCCCTTGTTTAAACCTAAAAAAGTAATCAAAGTGCCTAATGTTAAATCAGCATAGCCAGAAAGAGCCAGCAACGCACCTACTACGGCACAAAGCACATAACTGATATTACCCAAGTTCGCATTAATCGGCATGATAATATTAGCTACCTTATGAGCATTATTGGCACTATTACGCAGCTGCTCATTCAAGAGATTAAACTGCTCCTTCGCTTTTTCTTCATGACAAAAGATTTTTACTACCTTTTGCCCTTCCAGCATTTCCTCAATATAGCCATTCAACGAACCAATATCTTTTTGCTGTTGGATAAAATATTTACCCGCCATGCCACCCATTTTTTTCGTTACGAGCATCATCAGTGCTACCATGGCTAAAGAAACAATTGTCAAAGGCACATTTAAAACCAGCATACTAACTAAAGTAGAGACAATCGTAATCCCTGAATTGATAACTTGCGGCACACTTTGGGAAATTACTTGACGCAAAGTATCTACGTCATTAGTATAAATCGACATAATATTACCATGCGCACGAGTATCAAAATATCTAATTGGCAGATGCTCCATGTGGGTAAACATCTTAATTCGCACATTACGCAAGGTGCCTTGGGTCACATTAACCATAATTCTGTTGTACGCATAAGAGCAAATTACCCCTGCCAACAAAATTACCGTCAAATAAGCCAATGCCTGTGCCAGCTCTGAAAAATCAGGTACACTAGCTGCCATTAAAGGCACAATATAATCATCAATCAAGGTCTTCATAAATAAAGTTGAGCATAAGCTGATTAAAGCCGAAGCTATAATGCAAACAAAAACCGTTAAACAAGAAAATTTATAATTCTCCCAGACCACGGAAAATAAGCGTTTGAGTACAGACCACTTTACTTGATTGTCCATCTGCTCAAAGCCTCCGGGATGTCCATGTTTATGATGTCCCATTTTTCCGCCTCCTTCTTAATTCATTTTCTCATCAAAATCGCCATCGCCCTTCATTTGAGCTTGGTAGATTTCTTGATAAATTTGATTTTCGCGTAATAATTGCTCATGTGGAGCAAAACCATTCACTCTGCCTTTTTCCAGAACTAAAATTTTATCAGCATCCTGCACGCTGGAAATACGCTGCGAAACAATAATTTTCGTAGTCCCTGGAATACGTTCAGCAAAAGCTTTTCTAATTTTAGCATCAGTAGCCGTATCAACGGCACTGGTGGAGTCATCCAAAATTAAAATTTTTGGTTTCTTTAACAAGGCACGAGCAATACATAATCTTTGTTTCTGACCACCTGATACATTGCTGCCACCCTGTTCAATTCTAGTATGATAACCGTCTGGCATCAGCTGGATAAATTCATCTGCACAAGCCTGCAAACAAGCTTCACGACATTCTTCCTCGGTAGCATCTTCTTTACCCCAACGCAAATTATCTAAAATGGTACCAGAGAATAAAATGTTTTTTTGCAAAACAACTGCTACTTGGTCTCGCAGGACTTCCATATCATATTCGCGCACATCTCTGCCGCCTACATAAACAGCACCACTGCGCACATCATAAAGACGACTGATTAAACTGATTAAGCTGGTTTTCCCACTGCCAGTTCCACCGATAATACCAATTGTTTCACCCGCATTAATATGCAAATTGATATCCTGCAAGACATCTTTTTCTGCATCATTTTGATAGGAAAAATAAACCTCTTTGAAATCAATACTGCTGTCAGCTACTTCTGTCAAAGCCTCTTGTGGATTAGCCAAATCAGGAACTTCATTTAAAACTTCCACAATTCTTTCGCCACTAGCTGTACTCATAGAAAGCATAACAAAAATCATGGAAACCATCATCAAGGATACCATCATCCCCATAACATAACTAAACAAAGAGGTTAAATTACCCGTAGTCATAGTCCCACTTACAATAAACTGCGCCCCGAACCAAGAAAGTGCAATAATACAGCCATAAACCACCAAGGACATAACAGGGTTATTCAAAACCAAAATAGACTCTGCTCGGACAAACATTTTATAGAGATTTTCCGTAGCCTGTGCAAATTTACCGTTTTCATATTTTTCTCGGACAAAAGCTTTGACTACACGCATCCCAGCTATATTTTCCTGCACACTGGCATTGACATCATCATATTTTTGGAATACTTCGTGGAAAATAGGCATTGTTCTTGTCGCTACAAAAATCAAAACAGCACCTAAAAAAACTAAAGCTGCTAAAAAAATTAAACTCAAACTCTTATTAATAGCAAAGCACATGAACATACTACAAATAAGCATCAACGGCGCACGCACTGCAATCCGAATAACCATTTGAAAAGCATTCTGCAGGTTAGTTACATCGGTAGTCAGACGCGTAATCAAACCAGCTGTACTAAATTTATCTATGTTAGCAAAGGAAAAAGTCTGAATTTTGCTATACATACTCTCACGCAAATTATACGCAAAGCCTGCCGAAGCAGAAGCAGCAAAACGCCCTGCTAAAACGCCAAAAAGCAAGCTTAACAGTGCCAGAACGACCATAAGCCCACCGTAAAAATAAACTTTTTCCATATTACCTTTGTCAATCCCCTCATCAATCAAAGAGGCTATAACGAAAGGAATAAAAATCTCCATCAATACTTCTAAAGCTGTAAAGATAGGTGTTAAAATTGTATCACGTTTATATTCACCAATTTGTTGGTAAAGCATTTTCAACATAAGCAAATTCCCCCTCAAGTATAAATTATAATTATTAATTTCTATATGGTCAATCATAAACAAACCAAGAAATACATCTTCATAAATTCTTAACAAGATTATCACATATTTTTCACTCTTTATTTTCTCGTTTCCAGTCAATCTTAAAATTTATTTCAAACTTCTGTCTTTTCTAATGTTATTCCTAGGTTTATCTTCTATAATACAACCAAGATTTATAATCTTATCTAGATCTTTTCTTAACAATATCGCCACATATTTTCTACCATTCATTTATTTTCTCGTTTATAATTAATTTTGAAGGTTTTTAAACCAAGAAAGGAGTTTTTTTATGTCTATTAAAAAGAAAAGCTTGTGTGCGCTTATGGCAACAGCCTTGCTCTGCTGTGGCTGCAGCCAAGCTCAAGAAAGTGGTATTACTGTAAACGGTAAAGCTGTCAAGAATGATAAAACAGCTGCTGTTTATGCCGAAAGCATCACCGAAACTCACGAAGATGTAGCAGCTGAATACAAAGATTTAGCTAATACTGTCATTCGTATCACTAAAGGAGGCGAATACGAAATTGCAGGTATTGCAGAAAATACGCAAATTCGCATTGCTGCACCACAGGAAGAAGTAACTTTAATTTTAAATAATGCCCAAATTTCCTGCCTAACAGCACCAGCAATTTATATTGAAGCTGC
>JAFXJE010000075.1 GCA_017532485.1 Peptococcaceae bacterium
CAGTTGAATGAGTCTGGGATGGAACAATGCACAACTATTGATGAAGACAGTCTGGAACAGTTATTGGAGGAAGCAAATCAATGGATGAATCAATCATTACAGCCAGAGGCTTAGGGTGCCAATCTGGGAATAGATTTTTAATTAAAAATATCCAATGGGATATTAAAGAAAAAAGCAGATGGATTGTCCTAGGAACCAACGGCAGTGGGAAAACCACTTTGTTGAGTATTATGGCAGGCTATCAAGAATATACTCATGGGGAACTTAGTTACCGTGGGAAAAACTATCGCAATCAGGATGTTACAGATATTCGGAAAAAGATGGGCTTGGTTAGCAACTCTTATTTTGATCGCATTTATCAAAATGAGTCGGTTTTAGATTTGTTGTTGGCAGGTATTAGTGGTACATTAGGCGTGGAAGATGGCGTAACCGATAAAGATATTCGAAAAGTAAAAAGAATGTTGGAACAAATCGGGTTGCCAGATAAACAAGATGTACCGTACAACTGGCTCTCTAAAGGGCAGCGCCAAAATATTTTGATTTTGCGAGCTTTGATGAGCAATCCGGAAGTTATGGTTTTAGACGAACCAATGACTGGCTTAGATGTTGTAAGTAAGCAGAAAATGATGCATTTTGTGCAAAATATGGCACGTTCGCAACAAAAAACAATGCTGTATGTTACTCATCACTTTGAAGAAATTACACCTGAATTATTTGATAATTGCTTGCTCTTGCGAAATGGGCAGATTTACCAAAGTGGTCCAGTAGAGGAAATGATGCGTTCAGAAGTAATCGGTGAATTTTTGAAAAAACCGGTTAATATTACGCAGAACAGCGCTGGCTATTATCAATTGGAATTCAAACGCTAAAGTGAAGGGAGAGGACAGCGATGACGACTTCGTTGAAAGATGTCAGCAGTGCAGAGATGATTAGAACGCTGGCTGAACTTGGCTGCTTTGAACAAGAATGTAATGTTTATGGCTATGCTTGGCAGATGCCTGATGGTAAATGTAAATATCGCTTGAGTGATGATGAGTTGGTTATTCATCGTGCCTTTAATTTGCAGGTAACGGAGCAAAATTGCTTAACTCCGGTACAGCAATGGACCACAAGAGCTATTATCAGAGAAGAAAATAAAGAAGATTTGCAGTTGTACTTTAAAGTGCAGTTGGCAGGTCAGTTGCAGCGAGATTTTAATGATGTTTATTATGCAAATTTGGCTAAATTGCAACAGGTGCAGGCAGATGAACAAGCAGTGGAGCTGCTTTTAACTTGGCAGGAAGAATTGAATGGTTATTTTGAAGAAGATACTTTGGCTTTGTTTGCTGGGGCTGTCAGAACAGCTTATATCACCAAACATTTGCCAGAGGAAGAATATCATCAGTTGCAGCAATGGTTAAAATGGGCAAGAAAACAAGCAGGTAAAAGATTACAGGCTAGAGATAGTTTTGAAAGAACTTTTTATGGCGTTGCTTGTCGTGAAGAAAGTGGCAGCTATCGTTTTGTCTGCAATGCTGACGAGAAGGCTCTTTATAATCAAATTAAAGAAATGGACATGAAAGGACAGGCTCATACTCCGATGTATCAGCGAACCTATTGGTCCAACAGAAGTACAGACTTGCCGGCTATGCGCCGTCAATTTATTGCTGATATGCAGGAATTGATGGATGAAAATTATTTGGCTCGTATGGAAAAACTGCGTCAAATGAGTAGTGCTATACCAAAAGATTTATGGCAGCAATGTTTGGCAGAAGTGCGAGAAAAATGTACGGAAACTGCTATAGCAGGCTTTGAATATTGGGGCAATCATTGGAACGTAGAAAAATAAAATCTAAAAAGGAGACCGAAATTTTTTTCGGTCTCCTTTTTAGATTTTATGAGTCAGCATTTGTTGAGTGATGATATTGGTTAAAGTATCGTAAGCGATATGATGCGCAGATTTTTGTCGGAATAACATATGATGCAGTGGCAAAACAGGATAATCGAAAG
>JAFXJE010000076.1 GCA_017532485.1 Peptococcaceae bacterium
AAATTGACATGAATATCATAATTTTCTAAGTCTACGCCTAAGACACGCTTCAAAGCTGTACAGACATTGTCCAACGAGCAGCGCACCATACTTTTGCGCCGAATTTTTTGTCCGTTGCTGCCTTGTAATTCTTCTTCCTCAACTACCCCAGTCAGCAAAAGCTTACCTTGCCCTTCTTCTGCTTTATTAACTACTACTTCGATTTCATTGACCATACCCATATTCGGACCACAGACGGCCAAACCATTGACTAAACCTATATTAGGCTCGGTGGCTATTTTCGTTTCCAAACGAGGCGTATATTGGCCACTGTGCACTACCCATTCCATATCTTCAATAGTTATTTTTTCTCTATTATCAGTAATGACCATCCCAGCAGCAATCTGCACCATATTGACTGCTTCTCGGCCATTAGTCGCATACCGGCTGACCAAACGCACCGCTTTTTCCTCAATAGGCACACCGACATTTTCTGCAGCTTTACGAGCAATATTGAATATTTCCTTAGGCAGTAAGCTCCGAAAATAAACTTCAACACAACGCGAACGAATTGCTGGTGGAATAGCATCAGGCTGACGAGTAGTAGCTGCGACTAAACGAAAATCTGCCGGCAAGCCATTTTCAAAAATATCATGAATATGTTTTGGAATTTTCTCATCTTCACTTTGGTAATAAGCACTTTCAAGAATTACTTTCCTATCCTCTAAAACTTTCAGCAGTTTATTAATCTGAATAGGATGTAATTCCCCGATTTCATCTATATAAAGCATTCCGCCATGTGCCTTGGTGACAGCTCCCGGCTTTGGCTGCGGTATGCCGGCAGCACCCATAGCTCCTGAACCTTGATAAATAGGGTCATGGACTGAGCCAATCAAAGGGTCGGCTATCCCTCTTTCATCAAAGCGCGAAGTAGCACCGTCTACTTCGATAAAAGCAGCATCATGGGCAAACGGTGTATGAGCTGTATGCTTGGCTTCTTCTAAAATCAATCTTGCGGCTGTTGTTTTCCCTACTCCCGGTGGTCCGTAAATAATAACATGCTGTGGGTTTGGCCCGCAAAGAGCGGCTCTTAAAGCTTTTATTCCTTCCTCCTGTCCTACTACATCGGCTAGACTTGCTGGTCTAGTTTTGGCTGTTAACGGCTCACTCAAATGAATAGCTCGCATTTTTTCTAATTTGTCTCTTTCTTTTTCCGAATCCTTATTAACGGCTGTCCGTTTATTTTGCTGACTGCTTAATAAACTTAAAAAATAAATCCCAATAACAATCGCAAAGAAAATCTGTACTACGCCAAACAAATTCCATATTCCGGTACTCATAAATACTCCTCCCAGCAAAAATTTCTGTTGCCTTTATTATGTACGCAAATTTATTTTTTACCTTGTCAATGATTACCTAATTGTTTAAAATAAAATTGATTAGGTTTTAAATCATCTATAAATTAACAAATATTACTATAAATTTTTAACATTTGAGGAGGCAAAAAGATGAAAAAACTTTCCGAAAATATCCCTATTATTCTTCTTTGTGGTGTGCTAATCCTGAATATCTTCCAAATCAAGCAATTGGAACGAGAAATAGATTCTTTAGAAAATAGCCTGTATAACGAAATCAATAATGTAAACGGTCGCATCAGCAACATCTATTATAATGTTGAAGAAATGCTGGAAGAAGAAAGCAATCAGCTTTCTATCGCTGATTGGCATTATGGCAATTTTGATGCCGACAAAAAAGAAGTAGAAATAATTTGCACAATTCTGCCAAAAACTTATAATCCGAATGTGACTAAAGCTGCTCTTACTTACAACGGCAAAGAAGTGCCACTTACTTATCAAGACGGGCACTACACAGCTACGCTTCAAGCATCTCTTTTTGCCGAAAGCTATATTGAACAAGTTTCCTTGATTGATAACGGCACTATTCGCACACAAGCTTTAGATTGGACTATTATGCCGCTAAATGAAGTTTTATTGGAACACACTTCTTATCTTACAGGTTCTTGCAGTTATACTTCCGATAAAAATGGAAATTTTGTTTTAGCTACTAAATATTCATTTTTCATTAATTTGGAACGCAAGGGTGATTTCCAAGTGAAATCAGTAGAATTGGTAGAAGTGCTTGACGGCAAAGAAATCAGTCGGACACCAATTGATATCAGCTATGAAGGTCAGATGGCTTATGCCACAGCAGCAAAAAAAGGCAATCAAGCTTTTCCTGAACGGATAGCTTCTGTCGATGAAAACGAATTCTCCAATGATACACCAGCTTCTTTCGATGGTACAGCTTGTTTCTTCTACTATGCCGAAAAAGATTATCCAGTTTCTAATGGCAGTATGCTGGAACTATATATTGATGTAGTTGACGGCAACGACTATCGCTATCGGTCTTTGGTATCATGTTATGCTAAAGATGAAAACGGCAAAGTTGATGAAGCACGCATGGATGAATTAGAGATGTATATTCATGTGCCAAACTATCTCATTTTTGATAAAAATGGCGATGTGCTGTATAAATGGGATTAATACTTTCCTAAAAAAAGGAATATTGAAATGGGTTGTCCCTTTTACCGTTTGGACTGATGGGTTCCAACTCCAGCAAATTCACCAAG
>JAFXJE010000009.1 GCA_017532485.1 Peptococcaceae bacterium
CGTGGCGAACTAACCATCAACTGCAGTAAATGGTCACTTACTTCTGTAGGTTCAAGTGAGCTTAATCTAATTCTGGCAATATTAGTTTCCTGTAAAATTCTCTCACATAAATCAGCCAGAGTATATCGACCATGCTCTTTACCATAAGCACCTAAATGAATTCCCGTTAAAATCAATTCTTGGAAGCCAGCCTGTTCTAAACGCTTCGCTTCTGCAAGACAATTTTCCATTTCCCTGCTGCGTAAAGGACCTCTGGCATAAGGAATAATGCAATAAGTGCAAAATTGTTCACAGCCATCCTGTACTTTCAAATAAGCTCTAGTATGATGAATTTCGCGTGGAATATCTATTTCTTCAAATTCAAACAAATCCTCTTTCGGCAAAACTGTTTGCTGTCGTTTATGTTCACGCTGAAAATCACGTACCCTATCAATAATTTCATGGCGTTTATTTGTCCCTAAGATAATATCTACATCTTCGATTTTAGCAATATCCTCTGGCGATACTTGAGCATAACAACCAGTAACTACAACAATCGCATTTGGTTGGATATGTTTTGCTCGTCTAATCATTTGACGTGATTTTTGGTCACTAATATGGGTAACGGTACAAGTATTAATAACATAAACATCTGCCGGCTGCTCAAACTTTGTGACCTGAAAGCCCGCTTGTAAAAACATAGCCTCCATCAATTCTGTCTCATTTTGATTGACCTTGCAGCCTAAAGTACAAAACGCTACTCGTTCCTGTTGTTTTTCCATCAAATCGCCACCTCTTTTTCTTCTGCCCTTTATCATACCTTGTCTGTACGCAGATTGCAATTATAAATCTTCCCGTAAATTATGGCAAGTTCTAAATGAAAAAGGCTGGAACTATAATATTCCAACCTTTCTGATGTTTATTAAGGATACATAGTAAAATAATTTAAAATTCCGGCATAAATGCCGTCTGCTAATTTTTGACGGTATTCTTCAGTAGCCAACAAAGCTTCATCTTCGGGATTACTTAAGAAACCACATTCTACTAAAATAGACGGATGATTATTTTCGCGTAGAACTACATAATTATTTGTCGCTACAGTAGCTTTGCGTAAAGTTGTAGCTGCAATGCCTTCTTGTACTGCTGTTGCCAATTCCTTGCGAATATATTTCTGGGCTTTCAAACTTAAATAATCATCACCAGCGTAGTAAAATACTTTCGCACCATAAGGGACAGTATTAGGCTTAATAGAGTCAGCATGAATACTGATAAACAAATCAGGCTCAACAGCATTGGCAAAAGCAGGACGGCTGTACAATTCTACAGCAGTTGCTTTGTCGCTTCTAGTCATAAGGACATTAGCTCCATTCGCCTCCAACAAGGCTTTCAATTTCAAAGAAACACCTAAACCAACTTCCTCGTCCGTAACACCTATAAAACTGCCGATAGCACCAACATCAGCACCACCATGACCAGGGTCCAACATAATAACTTTACCGTTAAGACCGTAGGCCCCCTCTTCCTGTCGGGCATAAATATTAACTGTTAAACGGCCGGCATCCTCCAATAAATTGCAATAAGAACCGGATTTTAAGTTTAAAACTAAACGTACTTCATTATTCCCATTATTAATCACTTGCATTGATTGCAAAGGACCTACAGAAAATGTCGAATCACTTAATGTATTACCTATAGTTGTATTGCTCAAGGTAATATCCAAAAGATTAGCCGTAGAGCTGTTAATTCGCACATTATTATTTTGACCATGACTTAAAATCAATTGTGTTTTATCAGCCATTGGTATGACTGAATTCATCCCTACAGCAGTAACTGGTCCTTGCGTTACAATCTCCCAATCCACCAGCCAAGAAGCTACCCACGCTTCCTTACCATCAGCAGTTCTTACATTAAACCAATCGTTTTTGGCTCCTAAATAAGTTAGATAAGTGCCCGCATGTGCCATTTGACCAACTTTTTCATAACTTGTTCCTGGGCCTTGACGTAAGTTAACCAAATCCGTATTAGTCTTCAAATACTTTGTTACTGTCGGAGCAGTTGAAATTGTTGGTGCCTGCGTAACTACAGGTGTAGGGACTGGCGTAACAACTAAACCGTTTTCACTATCAAAATTATACTGCCAACCAAATTCAGTATGTGCAAAACGCCAAGTCAAAGGGAAATAAGTAACATCTCGAAAAATTAACAATGGATATTCTTCACTTTTATTATCAATTTCTACTCCATTTACCTGAATTGCAAATTCGGGCAAGGTAGCTTGATAAGTTGAATTATTAACTTCTTCTTGAAAATACGGTACATATTCACCTTGTAAGGTTGACTGGTCTGCCACAAAGTCAGCTTTTTTGATAATCAACCCCGTTTCTTCCTGCCAAGCAGAAACCAATCCTAACAATCGGGCATCATAATAAGTCATTGCTACATAAGTGATGTCCTTATAAACTAAACAAGGATATTCATTTTGCCCTTGCTCCATCAAAACACCGTTTAAAGTAACAGGAAAAGTCGGTAAACTCACCTCAACTTCCGTTGCAGCTGCTGGAGTTACCCATACTCCCAGCGCCAAAACAACAGAAGTAATTATATTAATTATTTTTTTCATCTTATTTCCTCTTTTCTCTTACGCCCTTTATGCCAAAAATTTAATTTTTTGTCATTATATCGCATTATACCGTAAAAACAAATTTGAGAAAAGAGGAAATATTCGACAATTCTCCTCATTCTTCGGTATTACTCAACCATTTACAAGGGTTGACCCTCTACCCGAAATTCTACTTTTTCAATGCTCGGAAATTGGCAAAGCGTTTTTCTGATACTTTCAAGCACAATTTTTTCATCAATTTCGCTATTTTCCAAGCTGCTAATCAATTCTCGGCTAAAATCAACAATACATAATTTTTTCTCCGCTTTAATGTTTATATCCAATAATTCCGTACCTTCTGGAATTGCTGCGTTTAAGCCGCTATCTTTCTCTGGTCCTGCTAATAAAGTTTCTATTGTTGCTCTGGCCAAGCCCTCTACCTTCGGAATACTTTTTTTAGTTTCTACTAAATTTTGACCACTGGCATCAGTAAAATAAAGACTAACTTCTACTGCTGCTTCATTAGCTTGTGGGATACCGCTAGTTTGCACTGGCTCATAAGTCTCTTCGATTGTCAAATCGTCTAAATCAGGTATTTGTGGTTCAGGTATTTCCTCTGTTTTAGTTAAAATTTCTTCTTGCTTTGGTACAGGCGCCGCCACTTCCTGCTGTAAATCATTTTTCAGTTGAGCCAATGTTTCTCCTGCCCGACTGCAGCCCACTGCCAAAACCAAACTGCTGATAAGTAAACCGACCAGCAAAACTCTTCTCATTTTCTTCCTCCCCTTTCCTTTTTCTTCATTTATATAAGTTCAGGGGCAAAATATGTCCTATTTTTGATTAATTAATAAGGACTTTATTTCTGTTTTAACCTCAACTTCCAACTCGATATCTTTAAAATCCTTTTGCCAATCATATTGTGCAGCAACAGATTGATGAAAAGCAGCAAGCCATTGCCCAAGATTAAAAGCATCACAATTTAAGCTTTGTGCTTTATCTAAGCCTTCCTTTACAATAGCTTCTATTTCCTGTTCGGCTCGCTGACGCACTTGTTCAAGACTTTGCTCCAACTCCTTTTCATCAGCTACATTATGCACACCACGATTATCTACCATATCCAGTTCTGCTTCTATCTCTAAGCCGATAACTAAAGGCTGCTGCTGTTTTACAACTAAATGACAACGGCTTTTTTCCACTTCCAAAACTACCATATCTCCTGCTTTCCAAACATCCTGCAGCACTAATGGTTTTTGTTTTATCTCACCACAAACCCAATAATAACTTTCCGTCCATGCTTGGTCCACCCAATCTACCAACTGATTATTTTTAACTAAAGCACCTCCGTCCAAAGTCAATTTTTCCTTGGCTTCTAAAATAACGGCAGGAATAAAGACTGCTCCAGTAGTTGAATGAGCAGCCAATAAACAATCATTAACCAAAGTCACAGAATTTTTAATTTTTCGTTCTTGGTCTTTAATCAAGTTTGTTAAATAAAAAATATCAATTTTCCCCAATTCAGGTTTAGCAGCAATAATTTCCCCTGCCTCCCCCTTAATCGCCAATACATAATTACTGCGTCTCAGATAATGACTTCTTGTCAAATAACGATAGCCACCCATTAAATCGTCAGCTAAGACACCCTCCCCTAGAAGAATTAAATTCATTTGTTCTAAATAAATTCTTCGTGGTGTGCTTAAATCAGCTTGGTCTAAAGCGGCAGCCACAGACTCCCCTTGACCTGAAATTATCCATAAATCTTCGCCTGTAATGCCTTTTTCGCCTGCTTTGGGGGTAATTAGCTGTAAAGTCACTTTATATTCATTTTCATGTTTATCTACTGCCAAAGTCTGTACGATTGCCATCTGATTAAATTCTTTTTTATCCCAACAACCTGTTAAAACAAACATAACTAAACTAAGCAAGCATAAACTAAAGATTTGACGCCTTCCTATCCCTTTGTGCAAAAAAGAAAGCAAGCAGCAGCCCTCCTATCATCAACCAAAAGAATATTTGATTAAAATAACCCAACAGCAAAATTATTTTTTCCATGTTTCCTAAATAATTGCAGCAAAGCCAAAAGAAAAATATTAAAAGCCAGTGCATTTTTACCGTCAAAGGTCGCTGGATTATTTGGGCTAAACTGTGATTGGTGCAGTAAATTAAAATACTGCTCGCCGCAAAAATAACCGTCATCCATAAAATTACATAAATTGCCTCCACTCTTTCCAGATAAGGTCCCAACTGAATTATTTTGGCTTGTTCTAAATGCATCCAAAACATAGTTTGTGAAAAATCCTGCCCAAAAACCCCCATTGCTAAAAATGTCATTACCGACAAAAAGACAGCAGATAAAACAAGTGCACTCGCTGCCCAAGATAAATTTTTCTTTTCCTGTTTAACCCGAGGCAAAATAAACAGCAAGCATAAAACTATAGCATAAGCATTGCTTACTTGCAGCCAAGTATCGACAAAGGCAGCACCATTTTCCAAAACTAAAGGTAAGGCTTGGATAATTTCAAATAAAGGTAAATTACCTAAAATCAACATCAACATCAAAAATAACAGACTAATTAAAGCAAAAAAACTAAAGCGTGTAATATCTACAAGACCTAAAGCTGCCAAACGCCCAATTAAAAAAAGTAACACGCCACTGATAAGCCAACGAGGTGTATCAACTAAGAGTCGGCTGCTCATCATTTCGGTAAAAAAAGCTAGGCAAAGAATTAAAAATATTGCCAAGTATGACCAAATTGCCAAGGCAGTCACCTGAGCCAAAGGTTTAGGCATAATTTGCCCTAAATATTGAAATATAGGCTGACCATTTGCTTTCTGGCTCAACCTATACGCCAAAATTAAAATAAGCAGTCCTGTTCCTGCTCCTAACAGCATGCTTAATATACCCATGCTGCCATTTTCTTTGGTGGCAAAAGACGGGAGCACCCAAAAATAGCCACCATGGCATAATAAAGCGATTAAGGTAAACAAATCATTCTGGGATAATTTTTGTTCCATCTAAAGACCTCCCTACGCTATATTGTGGCGACTGTTGAAATAAAACTTTTTGTCGAACATCTTTCCGCGAACGCCGAATAAACATATCTTTAGCACCTGAAACTGATAATGGTGCTAAAGGTGCCAAATAGGGATAGCCAAAAGATTTCAACTTAATTAAATGGATAAGAATAGCTATCACTCCCAGCATAACACCATACAAACCCAGAATAGCTGCTAATATCATCAAGGGAAAGCGTAAAAGACGAACAGGATACGAGGCTTCGATAGACGGTAAAGTAAAAGAACCAATAGCTGTCAAAGATACAACAACAATCATCTGAGGAGCTACTAAATTGGCACTGACTGCAGCTTCCCCGATGACCAAAGCACCAACTATCCCGATAGTATTACCGATAGCACTTGGCATTCGCAGGCTGGCTTCTCTTAATAGTTCAAACGCTAATGCCATCAGCAGTGCTTCGACAAAAGCCGGAAATGGTACGCCTTCCCTAGCTGCCGCAATGCTCAGCAATAAATTTAAAGGCAGCATTTCCGGATGATACGAAGTAATCGCTACATAGAGAGATGGAAATAACAAAGCCACTGCTATCCCTATGTAACGAATAAAACGCATAAAAGTACCTGCCTTGGCTCGATTATAATAATCATCAGGTGATTGCAGCAGCTGAACCAGCAAGGCAGGAATTATTAACACATTAGGAGAACCATCGACTAAAATAGCAATTCGACCTTCGGTCATGGCTTGACAAACTCTATCTGGTCTTTCACTATATTGGATTTGAGGAAAAACAGATTGAGGATTATCCTCTATCATCTGTTCTATACCACTGCTCTCCATAATTCCTTTTACACCCTGTAAGCTTTCAAGTCGCTTTTTCGCTTCTGCTACAATAGAGGGATTGGCCACATCCTCAAGATATGCAAGAACTACTTTAGTTTGCGTGTTCACGCCCAAGGTCAGCGATTCCATTTTTAGGTTATAACTTTTCACGCGTTTACGAATTAAAGCCGTATTTACCCGAAGAGTTTCATTAAAAGCTTCTTCTGGTCCACGCAAAACTTTTTCATTGCCGGCTTTATCTACACTTCTCTGCGGAAAACCTTTACTATTGAGAACAAAAGCTTCTTCGCAGCCGTCTAATAAGAGTAAAGTATCGCCTACATAAAGAGCAGCCAAGGCTTCTGCCCAAGTATCTACTCTTTCAATTTCACCTACAGTCAAGGCATGCTGTTCTAAAAAATCAGTTAGGCGATTTTTTTCCGTTTGCTCCGACTTAGCCATTCTAGTTTCTAAAATTAAAGACCGTAATATTTCATCATTGACTGTTTCTGTTTTGACCATCCCGTCAAAATAAAATATCGCCGCCTTCGAGCTGCCAATTTGAAATTCACGACAGACAAAGTCGCTGCAGCGTTCAAATAATTTTTGTAAATGTGCTATATCCTGTGTAAGCACACCACTTATCTCAGCATTTTTTTCCGAGGAAGTTACTGCTTTCAAATCAGCTTTGCGAACTTTTTGCAAGGTTATCGCCTCCTTTTTTGTTAGGATAGCCAAAATAAGGGTATATATACATTGCAAATTCTTTCATTTATTTTGCCTATTCTAAATAAGTGTGTTATAATGTGCGTTGTAAAGGAGGGTTTTTATGTCTGACAATGAAAAACGACAAACTCGTACAAAACCAAAATATAGAATTCACTGGTTTCGGATTATTTTCACCCTTATCCTAGTAGCAGGACTTATCGGTGGTGGTATTGTTGCCGGAGCTGTATTTAATATCGTTAAAGATGTTCCGCCTTTGGAAAATACGGATTTTGACAGCTATGCAGTGACAACTCAAATCATGGATATGAACGGCGATTATGTAGACAAGCTTCACGCCGAAGAAAACCGTGTACCCGTAACTTATGATGAAATCTCACCTTATGCCATTCAAGCTTTAATTGCTATCGAGGACCAACGCTTTGAAAAACATGGCGGTATCGACCCTATTCGTATTGCTGGTGCTATGGTTGCCAATGTAAAAGCTGGTCGCGTTGTGCAGGGTGGCAGTACCATTACGCAGCAATTAGTTGGTTTAGTTCTTTTGGACAGAACAGAAAAATCATATACCCGTAAAATTAAAGAAGCTTTCTTGGCTATGGAAATGGAAAAACAATATTCCAAAGACGAGATTATCACCCACTACTTGAACAGAGCTTATTTTGGTGGTGGTGCTTACGGTATTGAAGCAGCTGCCCAATATTTCTTTGCTAAACATGCTTCTGAACTGACCGTCCCAGAAGCTGCCCTTTTGGCAGGGGTTATCCAAAATCCATCCAAATGGTCCCCAATTGCTTATCCAAACAATGCTTTAAGCAGACGAAATTTAGTTTTGGGACAAATGCAAGAAATGGGCTTTATTACTGCAGCTGAAGCTGAAGAATATAAAGCTACGGAAATTGCTCTTTCGGAAAAAAGAGTTACTGCAAATAAAAAAGATGATGTAGCTTATCCTAACCAATCTTTCATCGACCATGTTATCGAAGAAGCTTTGGAAATTTTAGACTTGGAAAATAACGAAAAATTACTGTATACAGGTGGTTATAAGATTTATACTACTTTAGATACCAAAGTTCAAAAAACAATGGAAGATGTTTATACTGATGATGCTAACTTCCCGAACAAAACCATTCAATCTGCAATGGTTGTTACTGACCCAAAAACAGGTGCAGTGCGTGGGATTGTGGGTGGCAGACACCAGACAGGCTCTCGTCAATTAAACAGAGCAACCCAATCCTTCCGCCAGCCAGGTTCTTCCTTTAAACCTGTAGCTGTTTATGCTCCAGCTTTTGAAGCAGGTTATGGTCCTGGTACGGTTGTTGATGACTATCCAAAAATGTATGAAGAGCATATGTTCAGAAATTATGATGATACTTTCCGTGGCTTGATTACTATGCGTGAGGCTATTCGTCGTTCTACCAATGTAGTAGCAGTTAAAGCTATGGAAATGACAGGCGTACAAACTTGTTATCAATTTGCTCAACAATTCAACTTCTCCCAATTAATTCCTGATGATATGAACTTATCCACTGCTTTAGGTGGTTTAAGTGTCGGGGTTTCTCCTTTGGAATTAGCAGGTGCTTATGCTTCCTTTGCTAATGAAGGGGTCTTTATCGAACCTTATGTTATCACTAGAATTACCGATAAGAGTGGTCGCGTAATTTGGGAACATAAAACAGAGAAGAAAATCGTTATGAGTGAAGAAACCGCTTATATGATTACCAGCTGTTTATTAGATGTTGTTACTACCGGTACAGCACCGCAAGCTAATCTCGGTGACCGCCAAACTGCAGGTAAAACAGGTACTACCAGTGATGCCAAAGATGTATGGTTTGCCGGCTATACTACCGATTATGTAGCTGTAGTCTGGATGGGTTATGACCAACCAAAACGCATTGCTTCTGGTGGTGGCGGCTCTTTATGTGGTCCTATCTTCAAAAAAGTTTTAGCACCAATTCATCAAGGTTTACCTGCTGGTGAATTTGTCCAACCTGAAGGCGTAACTACCGTAGATATTGACTTAAAATCCGGTTTGCTGCCTAGCAGCTTGACACCACCTGAATTTATCGGTTCTGGTATGTTCAACAGTAAGTCTGTACCACAAGAAGTTTCTAATGTGTGGGAAGAAGTTTTAGTTGACCCAGCCAGCGGCGAAGCTTATACACCAAGATGTCCGGGCTTACCAGAGGTAAGAGTTGCCCTGAGAAGAGCTGTACCTTGGCAAAATGAGGCTATTGAAGATATCGTACCTACCGATGCTAATTTAGAATATAAAGTACCTTGTACTTTACACAATCCACAAGGTACTGGTTCTGCTGTAATTATGGGCTCTACTACTGTTAATTTAACAGGTCGTGGTCAATATCATAATGGTGAATTAAAAGCTGTTCAACTTAATTGGAATTTAGTAGGTGACGAAGATACCGTTTATATGGTTCATCGTTCTTCTGTCCCAGACTTTACACCTGATGATACAACCATTATCGGCAATACTACCTATAATTCTTATAGTGACTATGAAGCAGCAAAAACTAATGCCAACTATTATCGAATAATTGCTGCCGATACCTTTACATTAGAGCAATTAGGTATGTCTAATGTTCTGTGTATTGATGCTACGGAAGTTGTTCATTTGCCTAATCAACCGACCGAACAAGAACCTAGTGTTCAACAGCCTGCAGTTCAAGAGCCGACTGTACCACAAAGTCCGATTTATACAGGTGTACAAATCACAGATAATTCTACTTCCGGTATTTCTCTAACTGCAACTAGTCAATATGGAGTAGTAAATTTATTTTGGAATGCTCCAGGGAGTGGAAATTACCAATATTATCTTTTCCGTTCCACTAAAAGCGACTTTACGCCAAATTCCTCTACTCAAATCGGTAAAAATTCTATTTTAACCGATACTGCTTTTACTGATAACGAAACTACTGGTGGTAATATCTATTACTATAAAGTTTTAGCTTATGACCGCACTACAAATGAAAAATCAGGGGAAAGCAATTTATTACAAATTGAAACCTAAAACAAAAATCCGGTAGGAAATTTTTTCTACCGGATTTTTTCTGTCCTCTTGACAAAAATGTTAAATAGTGTTATCTTATAGGAGTTAGCAATGGTTAATTCATTGTAGCATATTCACAAAATAGTTTTAGGCGGGTGATTTTAATGAACTTATGCAACGCAGAAGAAGGTAAAGAGTATATTATTAAGCAAATCTTAACTGATGATGAAGAACTGGATGCGTTTTTATTTTCATTAGGATGCTATAGTGGCGAGCCAATTACTGTTGTTTCGCGTACGAAGAATAATTGTGTCGTATCCATTAAGGACGGTCGTTATAATATCGATTTACAATTAGCAGAAGCTATTTTGATTTAGAAGAATAAAAAAGGCAATTTAGATATTGTCTTTTTCTTTTCCTTACTAGTTAGCCTATGCTAATTCATAATAGCCATCACATATTTGTATATTTGCAGCTTTGCTGTTTATATAGCCATTTCACACATTTTTTAAGGAGGAATTAACGATGAGAATTGCTTTTGCCGGCAATCCAAACAGTGGTAAAACTACCATGTTCAATGCTTTAACCGGTCGTAATGAACGCGTTGGCAACTGGGCAGGGGTTACCGTAGACAAAAAAGAAAGTCCAATCAAAAGATCTTACTATGACGGCACAGAAGAACTGATTGCCGTTGACTTACCGGGGTCCTATTCCATGTCCCCTTTTACAGCAGAGGAAACTGTTACCAGCTCCTATGTAAAAAATGAACATCCTGATGTTATCATCAATATCGTTGACGCTACCAACTTAAGTCGCAGCTTGTTTTTCACTACTCA
>JAFXJE010000077.1 GCA_017532485.1 Peptococcaceae bacterium
AAAAGTTACTTCTCCGTCATGGTCCAGCAAGGAAGCGTAAGTAAGACCTTGACATAACATTAGGCGATCTAATAATTTTTGTTCTTCTTTGGTGCGAATTTCAACAACTAAATCAAGGGTTGTCGCTGTTATGCTGCGAGAAACAGACAAAAAAATAACACTCCTTCGCAAGAAAGGAGTGTTAAGTAAGCCGGTGATGGGATTCGAACCCGCGACCTGCTGATTACAAATCAGCTGCTCTGCCAGTTGAGCTACACCGGCGCAAATACGACGCAGAAGGGGCTCGAACCCTCGACCTCCAGCGTGACAGGCTGGCATTCTAACCAGCTGAACTACTGCGCCATATAATATAAATAAAAAAAGTGGGCGTTGACGGGATCGAACCGCCGACATCCTGCTTGTAAGGCAGACGCTCTCCCAGCTGAGCTAAACGCCCAAAATAATGACCTGTAGGGGATTCGAACCCCTGAATGCCAGCGTGAAAGGCTGGTGAGTTAAGCCCCTTCTCCAACAGGCCATATCTTGTGTCCCTCAAGGACAAGTGTTAGTATACAGTAGCGTAAAAAGTTTGTCAACACTTTTTTTATTGTTTTTTTAAAAATTATATGATAACATGGCAAATATGGAAAGTTATTGTTAAAATAAGGGAGTGACTGAGGTGCGTGCAATAATAATTGGTGCAGGTAAGATTGGGTATAATATCGCAGAAACCCTTTCTTTGGAAGGTCATGATGTTTTTATTGTTGAACGAGATGAAGAACGAAAAAAAATCGTTGATGAAAATTTAGATGTGCAGGCAATTTTAGGTAATGGAGCTGATTCCAAACTACTGGAAAGCATTGAAATTGAAAAAGCTGATTTATTGATTGCTGTAACGGAAAATGATGAGCTGAATATGCTTTCTTGTATGCTTGCTGGTCAATATGGTGTAAATAAAACTGTAGCTAGAGTGCGTAATCCTGACTATGATAAAGATAATAAATTAGCAACTAATCCGGCATTAAATATTGACTTGATGATAAATCCAGAAAGAGTAGCTGCCAATGAAATAGCCAAAATTATTGCTATTCCTGAGGCTGTAGATGTCAACTATTTTGCTAAAGGCAAAATTATGATGCTGGAATTACAAATTGAAGCAGATAATCCTATTGTTAATAAAATTTTGCGTGATATTCAAATTATGCATAATGATTATCATTTTTTAGTAGCAGCAATTTCACGCAAAGAAGAAATCATTATTCCACGTGGGGATGATATGATTTTAGCAGGGGATAGAATTTTTATTATTGGGCGTACTGACCAAATGCGCTCAATAGAGAAAGGTCTTGGCTTTACTAGAAAAAAAGTAAATTCCATTATGATTGTCGGCGGCAGTCGTGTAGCTTTTTACTTGGCACAATTATTAGAAAAAAAAGGTCTGGAAGTAAAAATTATTGAAAAAGATTATAAGCACTGTCGAGTGTTGGCAACTGATTTGGACGAAGCAATTATTTTAAATGGTGACGGCAGTGATATTGATTTGCTGCAAGATGAGGGTGTTGCTAATGCCGATTTGTTTATTACTTTGACAGAAGATGATAAGCTGAATGTTTTAGTTGCTTTGATGGCTAAAAGGCTAAATGCCAAGAAAACTATTGCACAAGTACGGCGTTCTGATTATCTGCCGTTATTGGAAGCAGTGGGAATTGATGTTACTTTTAGTCCAAGATTGTTGGCAGCTGAGGCAGTATTGAAGTTTTTACGCAGTCAGGATTTTTTGTCTATCTCCGTCTTAGAGCAAGGCTCAGCAGAAGTTTATGAAATATTAATTCAAGAACGCATGAAACGATTAATTAATAAAAAACTTCGTGATTTGAAATTTCCAAGAGGAATGTTGATAGTAGCAATTCTTCGTGACAATGATGTAATTATTCCTTCTGGGGAGGATGAACTTCTTGTCGGTGACAGAATTATTATTTTTACAGTAGCAGAATTAATACACAGAGTGGAACATATTCTTCGTTTAGAGGTGTAGTCATGCAGATCAAACTGGTACTGAGTAATGTCGGCAAACTGTTAATCTTAATTGGTGCTAGTATGCTGATACCACTTATTACAGCGATTATTTATAGTGAAAACTGTTGGTGGGTATTTGCTGTTTCTGCAGCAATTACTATTGGTTTGGGGATATTGCTCATTAAGTTGTTTGCCAAGTATGCTCATCAGAAATTATCTATTCAAGACAGTTATTTGCTTGTAACATTAACTTGGTTTTTCGCTGCTCTATTGGGGATGCTGCCTTATTTGTTAGCAGGTACTTTTAACGAAATAACTGCGGCTTTTTTTGAAAGTATGTCTGGAATTACTACAGTTGGGGCATCTGTACTGGATAATGTTGAAGCACAGCCTCATGGAATTTTAATGTGGCGTAGCACGACTCAATGGTTAGGCGGCATGGGAATATTGGTTTTATTTATTGCAGTTTTGCCAGGTACTAGTGCATTACAGATGTATAAAGCTGAGTCTATGGGTCCGGTTATGGGCAAATTACTGCCTAAAGCCAGTGATACAGCTAGAAGCTTATGGTTGATTTATCTTTTGAATACAATGCTGATTTTTGCACTGTATGTTTTAGCAGGAATGAATGTATTTGATGCAATTAACCATAGTTTTACAACTGTTGCTACTGGTGGCTTTTCGACACGCAATGCTAGTATTGCTGCTTACCAAAATGCAGCGATTGAATGGGTAGCGATTTTAGGTATGTTTATGGGTGGTATCAACTATTCGCTTTACTTTTATGTGCTGCATAATCGTCGTGTAGATGAATTTAAGAAAAGTTTAGAATTTAAAGTTTATCTTGGGGTAATAGTTTTATTTACGATGATTATTTACAGCAAGTTGTTAATTGCTCAGGATTATTCTGTGTTTACGGGTCTACGACATAGCATTTTCCAAGTATTGACCATTATTACCACAACTGGGTATGCTAGCTGTGATTTTGACCAATGGTCTTTATTGGCAAGATATCTCTTGCTTATTTTAATGATGGTTGGTGCTTGCTCAGGTTCAACAACTTGTGGGATGAAAATAGATCGCCATATCATTTTGTTTCAAAAAATGCGCTATGAGGTAGAAAAATTTTTTCATCCACGAATGGTCAGTCATTTACGATTAAAAGGTGAACCTTTGGATAATACGATTGTTTTGCGAACAACTACATTTTTCAATACTTATATTTTAATTGCTGCCATCAGTATCTATTTGTTGGCATGTATGGATATCGGCTTAATGGAATGTGTTAGTGGAACCTTGAGTTGTTTAGGTGGTGTCGGACCTGCTATGGGGCAGTGGGGTCCATCGGAAACATATTCAATGGCACCAGCAGGAGCAAAACTGGTGCTAAGTGCATTGATGTTGTTAGGTCGTTTGGAAATTTATCCAGTATTGGTGTCTTGTTTACCATTGCTGTATAAACGAGTACATCAAGAAAAACTCCATTTTGAAGATTAGGTGGGTAATTGCTTATGCATATACAAGTGGTAATTGATAAAATAGGCGTTTTATTGGGCGCTTTAGGGATGAGCATGGCATTACCTTTAGTGACTGCGTGGATTTATCAAGAACGTGCTGCCTATATTTTTGGTGGCTTAATGGTCTTGTTGTTGATTATCAGTGGGCTTTTTAGGACGATTTTGGTTACTTTGCAAAATAAATACACAAAAAAAGTACGCTGGAAAACAAAAGATAATTATATTATGATTACACTGGTTTGGATTGTAGCGGCTTGTGTTGGAATGTTGCCTTATTTATTAACCGGTACAGTATATAACATCACAGATGCTTTTTTTGAGAGTATGTCAGGCTTTACAACTGTTGGGGTAACGGTATTGGATAATGTTGAAGAAACAGCAAAGTCTGTGCTGTTGTGGCGCAGTATGACCCATTGGTTAGGTGGCTTGGCAACAATTGTTGTTTTCGTCATGATGATTTCTAGCGTGAACAAACAAGCTGTTCAGTTCTTTAAAATCAAAGGAGATAGTTTTGCGAGGGAAAAATTACCGCTAAATGTATCTGATGGGGTGATTGCATTAGGCAGCTTGTATTTGTTAAATACAGTAGTAATTATCCTCTTATATAAAATTGCTGGAATGAGTTGGTTTGAGGCAATTAATCATGGCTTTTCTGCTGTTGCAACAGGGGGATTTTCGACAAGAACGGCTAGTATAGGCGGCTTTGAAAGTATGCCTGTCCAATGGGCAGTCATTATTTCTATGGTGATTTCAGGTATGAGCTATGCCTTAATTTTTCATGCTTGGCGTACAAAAAATTTGAGCTGTTTTTGGCAGAGTTTAGAATTAAAAGTTTATGCAGCGATTACCTTGCTTGCGACAACATTAATTACTATGCATATTTTGCCACAGTATGACGGGCAATTATTTTATGCAATTAGTGATGCTGCTTTTCAGGTTTTATCCGTAATGACAACTACTGGTTGGTCGGCGGTGGATTACCATACTTGGGTAATACCGGCACAATTAATTATCATTTTATTGTTGTTTTGTGGTGGCTGTATGGGTGCAACAACCAGTGGAATTAAAATAGACCGACACTTGATTTTGTGGAAACAAGCTGCTTTGGAGTTACAGCGAGTTATTCATCCACGAATTGTAAAGGTGCTAAAAATTAATCGTCAGGTTGTCTATACAGATACAGTGCATAATGTCATGACATATTTTTATTTATATATGTTTGTTGTAGCTTTAGGCACTGGTGTAGTAGTTGCCTTTGGTGGTGGTTTTTATGATGCTTTCACTACAGTAGCTTCAATACTGGGTGGTGTAGGACCGGCGGTATGTACCTTAACAGATATACAATCTTTTGCTGCTGCGCCAACAATATTGAAATGGCTGTACATTTGTTTGATGCTGTTAGGAAGATTGGAAATCTATATGGTATTGGTCTTCTTTAAATTGCCGTTGCCGAAAAAACAAGGAAAAGAAAATAGAATAGTGCAGCGTGAATATTAATCAACTGCTTATCGCATGATACATTAAGAAAAAGGATGATTATGTGATAGGAGGCTGAAAGATGAAAACAACCAAAAAATTATTGCAATACTTCTTATGCTATGGTTTTTTAGGCTGGATTTTAGAAGGCGTATTCAATTTAGTCACAGCAGGGCAATTTCGAAAGGCTAATTTTTTGCATTTGCCGATGAAACCTATGTATGGATTCGGTGCGTTAGCTATTTTAATTGCTCATCGTTATTGGCCACGTAAAATTTTCTTGACTAGTTGTTTTTTACCATGTTTGGTTGAATATTGCAGTGGATATTTTTTGGAGCATTGTTTTGCTTTGCGTTATTGGGATTATCGCCAAGAATTCGTGCAGATTAAAGGTTATGTTTGCCTAAAATTTGCTTGTTGTTGGCTTATCTTGACGCAAATTGTTATTCATTTGGTACAGCCCGTCTTAGCTGGCCTTTTGAAATTTTTAGGTAAGTGGAAATGGTTTTGGCGTGAGTGGACAAAGTTGTTTATTTTAGATGTAGCAGTAACTTGCTATCAACGGAAATATGGAGATAAGAGAGTGGTGAAGTATGGCTGATTATACAGATTGGTTAACAAAATGTGCTTTTCATTTGCCGAATAAGTCTGATTTAAATTTGTATCAAGGAATTGGACCAGGAGGCTGTGCTTTGTTGCTTTATGGGTTGGGAGCAAATGAGGAAAAGTTGGCAGATATTTTTGCTGCTTATGGAGGTAAATATGGCCAACAAGTAAGCTGGCTTTTTGGCGAAAAGGGACAAGTCCTAATCAGTAAATATCAGAGTAATTGTGATGAAAATACTTTGATGCTGGAGGGACTAGGAGCTGGTGCAGAGGATGTGCGTTTTAATGACGGCGACTTGGTGGAGCTCATTACGAAAAAAAATAAATTGCAAGATGTAGTTGATATTTTAAAAATCGAAGAAATACCCATTTTACGTTCTAGTGTAATTGTTTGGCCACAACAGCAAGTGGTAATTCAAGAAGCAGAACAAGTTCATCAGTTATTACAGCTTTTAGATGAAGTTTTGGCTTTGCCGGAAATTGCTAATTTTGTTAGTGACTTTTGGATATCGGATGAGCAAATAAGTCAAATGGTATAAAAAAATTATAATTGGGCAAATTATCCATAATAAACAGGCAGGGGTGAGTTATTATGGATAAAGCTAATCGTTTGTTGTTGGCAGCGGGAACACTTATTTTTTGTTTTTCTGCTGCTTTAACTTATTTGGTTTTAGATATTCAAAGCATGGCCGAACAGGAAAAAAATACAGCTTTAGCAAATAGTGAGGTGGCAGCACCACCAACTTTCATTTGGCAGGAGCGTTACGAAGTCTGTAAGCTTTATGAACTTGATTGTAAACCACAAAAAATTGATGGCGAACAAGCAGCTGAAGAAGTGCTGGCAAGTTTGGAACTAGCAGAAATAGCAGATAAATACGCATTGCCGGAGTGGTCGGTGACAGCAGATAAAGAGCAGATTGTTTTAACCAAAAACTTGGCAGGACTCTGTCCAAAACATAAAAAAATATATCATTTTGGCAAAAACGAAAGTGGAGAATACTTAGCTGTGTTATATGGGCCTTATCAAGTAGGTAGTGGAGGTGGAACTTATCTGCTGACGGATATAGCGTGGCAACAAATCTCTACTGAGGAACAGGAAAAAATATTGCAGGGTGATTATGAGTTTTATCTTCAAGAAGATATGATTACGGCTTTAGATAGTTTTAGTGAATTAAATGCAAAGTATGAGTAATGAAATTTTAAGCATTGCATTTGTCGGATATTGGATTTATAATAGTTAGGTTAATTATTTGTATTGAGGAGGATGAATTATGCGTTGGCAAAGAGTAGGCGCTATGGTTGCGACAATTGTAGCGGTATTGATTTGCGCTCTGGTATTATTCCCTACATATCAGAATAATGCTATTTTGGGCTTGGATTTACAAGGTGGTGTCATGGTAAGATTGGAGGCTCCAGAGGGGACTTCCAGTGAAGATATGGATAATGCGATGAGTGTTATTTCTAATCGTGTTAATGCTTTAGGGGTAAGTGAGCCTGAAATCAGACGTGAAGGCGACTATCGTATTTCTGTTGAATTGCCTGGTGTAAAAGATGCTGAGGAGGCAGTACGCGTAATTGGGACAACGGCAAAATTGCAATTTGTCCGTTATGATACTGGTGAAATTATTCTCAGTGGCAATCAATTGAAAAAAGCTGCCGGCTATATGGACCAAGAAACAATTGACCCTACTAAACAATATGGTGTGGCTTTGGAATTTAATAATGAAGGTGCAGATATTTTTTCTAAAGTAACGTCAGAATTGTGTGAAAAATATGGCGAAGGTGATGTAAATAGAGTTATTGCGATTGTTTTGGATGATGCGATTATTTCTACACCAGCAGTTAATGAGCCAATTATGAACGGTAAAGCTGTAATTAACGGCAATTTCACCTCTATGGAAGAAGCAAGAAGCTTAGCTTCTATGCTTAATGGTGGTGCTTTGCCTGTTGATTTGACTATCGTAGAAAAACGTACAGTTGGTCCACAATTAGGGGCAGACTCTATTGAAAAAAGTATTCAAGCAGCAATTGTTGGGATTATTATTTTAGCAGTATTTATGATTGTGGTATATCGTGTGCCGGGTATAATTGCGACATTTGCTCTGTTATTGTACGCACTTATTGTTATTGGTGTTAATGTGGCTATCAATGTAACGGTGACCTTGCCGGTTATTGCAGCTTTCTTGCTTTCCTTGGGGATGGCAGTTGATGCCAATGTAATTATTTTTGAACGATTGAAAGAAGAATTAAGAGCTGGCAAGACTTTGCGTGTTGCTGTTGATTCCGGTTTCAAGAAAGCTTTTGCGACAATTTTTGACTCCAATATTACTACTTTGCTAGCAGCAGTCATCTTAATTGCTTTTGGGACAGGCACAATTCGTGGCTTTGCTATTACCTTGACTATTGGTATTTTGGCTAGTATGTTGACAGCGATTACCTTTACTCGCTTTATGCTGAATTTATTGGTATCTTCTAACTTAGTGACCAATAAAAAATATTATGGAATGTAGGTGAGACGCGTGAAAGATATTATCGGAAAAAGAAAGATATGGTATATCCTTTCCTTGGTAATTATTATTCCAGGGCTGATTTCCTTGATGTTTCAAGGCTTGAATTTAGGCATTGACTTTGCCGGTGGCAGCGTTATGCAGTTAAAATTTGCCCAGCAAGTAGATATTGCTGATTTGCGTGAAGGATTGACAGAATTTGATTTAGGTGGCAGTAAAATTCAAGTTATGGACAATGACTCTTATCAAGTTAAAACAATTGAGCTAAGCCAAGAAAAACAAGATGAAGTGATAAATGCTTTAACTGAAAAATTTGGTGAAGTGGAAATTTTACGTAACGAATCTGTTGGTCCTACCATAGGTAAGGAATTGCGGACAGCTGGTTTGATTTCTCTGACTTTGGCAATTTTAGTTATTGTATTATATATTAGCTATCGTTTTGAATTACATTTTGCTATTGCTGCTATTTTAAGCCTTGTGCATGATGTATTTATCGTAGTTGCTATTTTCTCTATTTTGCAGTTAGAAGTGGACAGTACTTTTATTGCAGCAGTTTTGACTATTTTAGGTTATTCTATTAATGATAAAATTGTTGTTTTTGACCGAATTAGAGAAAACTTAAGTACCGTAAAAAAAGAAGATTTGGCACCATTAGTTAATAATAGTATAATTCAAAGTTTAACCCGTTCTTTAAATACATCTATTAGTACTTTGATTTTATTAGTGGCTTTGTTCTTCTTAGGTGGTGAAACAACTAAATTATTTGTTTTAGCGATGATTATTGGGATTGTTGCTGGGACTTATTCTTCCTTGTGTATTGCCAGCCCAATTTGGTATGAAATCAAAATGAGAAGTAAAGCTAAAAGAATTGAAGCTTTAAGATAAAAAATAGCAAAAAATGCAAGAGTGTGGGTGCACTCTTGCATTTTTTATTGCTCAAAATAATAAAGATGTGTTATTATTATAAGATAGAAATTTTATCTGTTTTTTAGAAAAAAGGCAAATATTGTAGCAAAGGGGGTGGCTGTAATGAAGACAAATAGATGGATTGTTCAAGAAGTAAATCAAGAATTACAGCAGAAGCTGGTAAAAGAATTAGAAATATCACCAATATTGGCAAATTTATTAATTAACAGAGGTTACAGCGAGCCCGAAGCAGTTCGTGCATTTTTAAATCCTAGTTTGGATAATCTGACTTCTCCATTTGCCCTGCTAAATATGGGAGCGGCTGTAGAGAAAATTTTGGTGGCAGTGGAGCGTCAAGAAAAAATAATGGTGTACGGGGACTATGATGTAGACGGAATTTGTGCCAGTGTTATTTTATACCAAGGTCTGAAGGAATTAGGAGCAGCAGTAGATTATTATGTACCTAACCGTATTGAAGAAGGTTATGGGATTAATATTCCTGCTTTAGAGGCGATTGCCGAAGCAGGTGTAAAATTAATTATTACTGTAGACTGTGGTATCAGTGCAGCTGCTGAGATTGAAGCTGCGAAAAAATTAGGAATTGAATTTGTCGTTACAGACCACCATCAGCTGCCGACAATTCTGCCAGATTGTATTATTGTTGACCCTGTTTTATCAGCAACGGAATATGATGCTTGGAAAGATTTATGTGGTGCTGGTGTTTCTTTTAAATTGGTTCAAGGTTTATTTAATCAATATTATCGAGAACAGGGATTTACCGAAAGAATGGTTCCTTATCTAGATTTGGTAGCTTTAGCAACTGTTGCTGATATTGTGCCTTTAAAAGGCGATAATCGTATTTTAGTTAAGTTTGGTTTGGAAGAAATGGCTAAATGTCGCAGACCAGGTTTGACTGCTTTATGGAAATTGGCGCAAAATGGAGAACTAAGTGTTCCAAACACAACTGTGGTAGGTTTTGGCTTGGCGCCTCGCCTAAATGCTTGTGGTCGTATCGGTGATGTGCGTTTAGGATTACAGCTTTTATTAACCGATAATGAGAGTGAAGGTAAGGAAATTGCCAAGAAGTTAGATGAAGAAAATAAACAGAGACAAAATATTGAACGGGAAATATATGAAGAGGCGCTAGAAAAAGTGGTAAGTGCTGCCGATGAAGAACATCTTGGCTTAGTAGTTGTCGGTGAGACTTGGCATCCTGGCGTAATTGGGATTGTAGCTTCGCGTTTAGTTGAACGCTTTTATACACCGACTATTGTCTTGACTTATGTGAACGGAATATATAAGGGGTCGGGACGAAGTGTAGAAGGATTTCATCTGCAAAAAGCTTTGGCAGAATGTTCTGATTTGTTACTCAATTATGGTGGACACAGTCAGGCGGCAGGCTTAAGTGTAGCTCCCGAAAATTTAAGTGAGTTTAGACGAAGATTTGCTCAAGTTGTGGCTAATCAAAGTAAAGGTCAACAATTTATGCCAAACTTGGTCATCGACAGTGAAATTAGTTTGGCAGATATTAATTATGAAACTTATCGAGAAATTAGTAAAATTCAGCCTACAGGAACATTAAATCCACCACCGTTATTTGTATGTCGTGGTCAAAAAACTATTGAAAGCAGAACAGTAGGCAATAATGGTGACCATTTGCGAATTAAGGTGCGTGGTCCACAAGGAGATATTTTTGGGATTGGTTTTAAAAAAGCTGATTTAGAGCCATTAGTACAAGATGGTTCTGTTGACATTGCTTTTCATATGGATAAAAATGTTTTTAACGGCAAAACCACCTTACAGATGTTGATTTATGATATTAAATCTTACCGTCGTCCCGATAAAATGGATATGGTTGACCGTTTGTTTTTCTATAGTGGAGAATACTTAAAACGCAATATTTATCAATGTTTGGTTGAGCAAAATCAATTCTATACGAAGATAGTAGGCGTTACTTTTGAACAACGGCAGGAGATTATTGCGAAATTGGAAGCAGGTCAGGAGCTGCGTTTATGTCGGGAACCTGAGAATGTGCATGATAGTAATGCGATTGCTGTTTATACAAAAGAAAAACAAATTGGTTACTTAAAGAAAGAATTGGCTCGTCAATTGGCGGAGCTGATTGATAAAGGCAGAAATTATCGTGCTATTGTTACTCAAGTTACCGGTGGGAAAGATAGAAATTACGGAGTCAATATTTTAATCGAATATATAGACCCTTCGCTAAAACAATTAGCAGAATATGTTGCTCAAAAGCGTCAAGAATTAGGTCTATTACCTGAACATGAATTACAGGAAAAAATTCGCGAGGCAATTATTGGGGAAAACAATTATCGCGAGAAACAACAAGAAACTATTAATCAATTGATAGATGGTAAAAGTTTATTGGCTATTTTAGGCACAGGGCGAGGTAAATCGGCTATTTTCCAAAGCTATAGTGCATATTTGGCTTTGCGTCAGGAAAAAATAACCGTAATTGTTTATCCTTTGCGTGCGTTAGTTAATGACCAGCTGCAGTCTTTGCGCAAAAAACTGGTGCCTTTGGGTATAAATGTTCAGATGGCTAGTGGTGCATTAACTAAAGAACAACGAGCAGAAATGTTTAGTTTTTTAGCTAATGGCAAAGTTGATATAGTTTTAACTACACCTGAGTTTTTGGCTTGCCATCAAGATAAATTCAAGGCGATTAAAGAAAAAATAGGTATGATTGTAGTAGATGAAGCTCATCACTTAGCCAGTCATCGCAAAGGCTATAAGCAATTACCACAAGTTATCAAGGAATTGCAGCCACCACAGGTATTGGCAGTAACTGCCACAGCCAATGATTATACTGCTCAAACAATTATGGAAGCCTTAAATTTATCAGCTAGAGTTATTGACAATCATATCAGAGAAAATTTGCAGTTGATAGATTTGCGTCAAGCAGAAAGTAAAATAGATGAATTGAATAGAATTATCAAAAAAGGCGAAAAAACTTTGGTTTATGTTAATAGTCGGCAGATGGTTGTAAAATTGGCAGGGGAATTGCGTAATGCTGCTGATGATACGATTAAACCTACTATTTGCTACTATCATGGTGGTTTGCCAATAGTAGACAGAGTGAAGATTGAGAATGATTTTCGTGAAGGTACTTTAAAAGTAATTGTAACAACGAGTGCTTTTGGTGAAGGCATTGATGTACCAGATATTCGTCATGTGGTTCTGTACCATTTGAGTTTCTCCAAAGAGGAGCATAATCAGTTGGCAGGCCGTGCGGGACGAGATGGAAGTCTTGCGTATATTTATCTTATGTATAATCGGCGTGATGAAAACTTAAATATGAATGTTTTGAAAAGCAGTTGTCCGGGCAGAGAAATACTGGGTAAATTCTATAAAATGCTGCTGGAGTTAGCGACTAATCAACAGACTATAGAATTGACCAACCAACAGTTGGCAGATATGGTGATTTCACGAAAAATTTGTCAAGCCACACCAGATACTATCAGCTATTGGTTAGGTGTTTTTGAAGAATTGGGCTTTTTAGAACGCGAAAGAGAAGGAAACAAACGTCGAATTACCATGATTGCTAATCCTGCGAAGGTAGAATTGGAGCAATCATTATGGTATCAAGAAGCAGTTGCGGAATTGGAAGATTATCAGAAATATTTAGCTGTTGCTTTCCATAACGACATGGATTATTTATTGAAAATGGTTAATCAGCCGATATATCCCGCAGAATGGCTAAAAGTTGAGGGGGGAAATGTATAATGCTTCGCTTCAAAGATTTATTAGATGCAGTTTATGAGGTTAATCCAAAAGCTGATATGGAATTACTGGAAGAGGTTTATCGTTTTGCAGAGGATTTGCACAAGGGTCAGTATCGGAAGTCCGGCGAGCCGTATATTATACATCCTCTTTCTGTAGCGATTATTCTTGCCAATTTAGGGATGGATGAACATACTATTGCGGCAGGTTTGCTGCATGATGTAATTGAAGATACCGATTGCAAACAAAAATGTCTAAAGGACCATTTTGGTGATGAAGTAACATTTTTAGTTAATGGTGTGACTAAATTAAGCAAATTGGAATGTACCTCTAAAGAGGAAAGACAATTGGAAAGCTATCGAAAAATGTTTATTGCGATGGCTGAAGATGTACGCGTGGTGATGGTTAAATTAGCAGACCGTTTGCACAATATGCGTACATTGAATCATCAACGTGAAGAAAAACAAAAAGAAATTGCCCAGGAAACTTTAGAAATTTATGCACCTATCGCTAATCGATTAGGTATTTCCAAAGTAAAATGGGAATTGGAAGATTTATGCCTGCGTTATTTGGAACCTGAAAAATATTATGATCTGGTTGAAAGAATTAATATGCGTCGCGAGGAAAGAGAAAACTTTATTTCCAACATTATTGATACTTTGCAACAGGAACTGCAAAAAGCAGGTATCAAGGCTGAAATTTCAGGTCGACCTAAACATTTTTACAGCATTTATAATAAAATGAAACGCCAAAATAAAGATTTGAATGAGTTGTATGACTTATTTGCTGTGCGTTTGTTGGTGGAAGATGTACATGATTGTTATGGAGCTTTGGGTATAGTGCATACTATTTGGAAACCGTTGCCGATGCGTTTTAAAGATTATATTGCTATGCCAAAACCTAATATGTATCAATCTTTGCATACAACAGTTATCGGCTCTGAAGGTGAGCCTTTTGAAATTCAAATTCGCACTTATGAAATGCACCGTACAGCTGAATACGGGATTGCTGCTCACTGGATTTATAAAGAAAGTGGTAATAGTGAAATCAGTAAGAGTTCCACTCAACTTAGTTGGTTGGAACAAATTAAAGAAATGCAAAATGAGGCTGAAAACAACAAGGAATTTTTAAATTCTGTAAAAATTGACTTGTTTTCAGATACTGTATTTATTTTCTCTCCAAACGGTGAGGTATATGAATTACCGGCTGGTTCTGTGCCATTAGACTTTGCCTATCGCGTGCATACGGAAGTAGGAAACAGATGTGTAGGCGCGAAAGTTAATAAACGCATAGTCCCACTGGACTATACATTGAAAAACGGTGACTTAGTAGAAATTTTAACTTCTAAGCAATCTAATGGTCCGAGTTTAGACTGGGTTAATTTATGCAAAACTTCGCAGGCTAGAAATAAAATCCGTCAATTTTTCAAAAAAGCAGGTCGTGAGGAAAATCTGCAGCGTGGGAAAGAACAAGTTGAGCATGAATTGAAGAAAAAAGATGTAGATATCAGTCTGCTGCAAAAAAGTGAAATTTTGTCAAACTTGGCACAACGTATGGGTTTCAATAGTTGGGATGATGTTTGTGTCAGCGTAGGCGTAGGTACACAAAATGTGGTGCAGTTGGCTGCTAAAATTTATGATGAATATCAAAAACAATATGCTCCAAAAACACCTAAGACTGTAGAAGAAATTTTAAGCAGTAAGAGTAATAAAGATATTCAACGCAAAAATAATAGCCAAAAGGTATCAAGCAGTAATGGGGTTATTGTTGAAGGTATGGAAGAAGTACCTGTGCGTTTTGCTCATTGTTGTAAGCCACTGCCAGGTGACCCAATAGTTGGGTATATTACCAGAGGTCGTGGTGTTACAGTGCATCATGCCGGCTGTCCAAATATGCAAAGTATTGAACAGCATGAACCTGATCGGGTGATTTCAGTTCGCTGGGATGAAAGTGATGCAGGTGTATTCCAAGTAGAAGTATTTGTTATTGCTTTGGACAGACCAAAGATTACACCAGAAGTTATGGAGCTGATTAATGATGCTAAAGTTCATATTACATCCATTACCTCTAAGGTTAAGGGTGCTAGAACTTATATGGATATCAGTATTGAAGTCCATAATTTGGAACAAGTCAGCATTATGATTGACAAAATTAAAAATATCAGTGATGTTTTGGAAGTTAAACGGACATTATCAAATTAAAACTTGGACAGCGAGGGGGATATCATGCGAGCTGTTGTACAAAAAGTAAGTCGCAGTAAGGTAACAGTAGATGAGGAAGTGACAGGCAGTATTAATCATGGTTTGATGGTTTTGCTGGGTGTTACACATGACGATACGGAAGCAGATGCCGGCTATCTTGCTGAAAAAGT
>JAFXJE010000078.1 GCA_017532485.1 Peptococcaceae bacterium
AGTCCCAACTTGAGCCGCAATAGCTGTAGAAAGAGATTGGAAAGGTGTCATCTCACCGTTTTTACCCTTTTTCCCTTTCAAACTAAAATTACCAAAAACTAACTTCCAACCTTCAGCGAATTTTCTAACTTGAATAAATTTTAAACGGAAAGTATAATATACACCTGTTCCACATAGTAAGAATATTAAAATAATATTCCACAAATAACCGTTTGCTGCTTTTACTAATTCCAACATAATTGTTTCCCCTCTTTTTAATTTATTTTTGCATAAAAAACAAGAGCTAGTCATGAAATCGCCTAGGATGATTTCATCACAGCTCTCTAAAGAGTAGAACACGCATTATATGGTAAAAACCGTCGTTTTCACCTTGGTCTAAAACCATGCCCTGTCCTTTTGCCTGAGAGATCAATGAGCACTTGCTCATCTTACACCTTCGGCGCCCCATAAAGGGAACTCTCCAGAGTTACTTCTAAACCCCCTGTCTTTGTGCAGAGGACATCTGTTTCTCTATATTGTACTCCTTTGTCTAGAAAAAGCAAGACCTATTTTTCTTTTTCTTTAAATTTAAACTTATGTTTTCAATAAAATATTATCATCAATATAATTTTGTCACCATTTTCAGCAAATTGCTTTTTTTCTAATTCTCCATTATACTAATTCATATGAATATATTTATCAAAAGGAGAACTGCCATGATTCGTTTTAATTCTGATTACACCGAAGGTGCTCACCCTAATTTATTAAATCGCTTAGTTGAAACTAACTTTGAACAAACTGGTGGCTATGGTGAAGATGAATATTGTGCCGAAGCTGCTGCTATGATTAAACAGATTTGCCAAAACGAGCAGCTAGCTGTTCATTTTATGGTCGGTGGCACACAAGTTAACCTTACTGTTATTGACTCTGCTTTACGCAGTCATCAAGGAGTAATCTGTGCTAATACTGGTCATATTAATGTCCATGAAACCGGCTCTATTGAAGCCTGTGGACATAAAGTTTTACCACTCGATAGTGATGACGGCAAAATATCAGCTTCCCAAGTAGAAGCTCTTGTTCAACATCATTTACAGGACGGCGCCAAAGAACATACTGTACAACCTAAGATGGTTTATATCTCCAATCCTACAGAATTAGGCACAATTTACAGCAAAGCAGAATTAACTGCTTTACATGATGTTTGCCATCAATATGGTCTTTATCTTTTTTTAGATGGTGCTCGTCTAGCTTATGGTTTAACTGCACCAGACAATGATTTAGATTTTCCTGCTTTAGCCCAACTTTGCGATGTTTTTTATATTGGTGGCACTAAAGTAGGGGCTTTATTCGGTGAAGCCGTTGTTATTGCTCACCCACATCTTCAAGAAGACTTCCGATATATCATGAAACAAAAAGGTGGTATGTTAGCCAAGGGACGTCTTTTAGGCATCCAATTTGCTGAATTAATGCGTGATAATCTTTATCTCGAATTAGGTCAGCATGCTGTTGATTTAGCTATAAAATTGAAAAAAGCTTGCCAAGAATTGAATATTCCATTTTTGGTAGAGAACAATACTAATCAACAATTTGTCATCTTATCCGATGAAATCATTGCAAAACTAGATGAAAAATACACTTATGATTACCAGAAACGTATTGATGATACCCATAGCGCTGTTCGTTTCTGCACTAGCTGGTGTACTAAAGAAGAAGCAGTAGACGCTTTGATTGTTGACTTAAAAGAATGGTGTAAATAATTATAACTTAATAAAACAAAAATACGGCAAAAGAAATTTCTTTTGCCGTATTTTTATCGAATAAAAAGGCTGCCTCTTACGAGACAGCCTTTTTCAACAATCTGACGATTGCTAATTATTCATTGCAACCAACGTTATATTTTTTACGTGGTGTGTAATGTGTATGCAGTAATTCATGAGATTTGTGACCTAAAGGTTCGCCTAAGAAATCTGCATATACTTTTTGAATGAATGGGTTTTCGTGAGATTTACGTAATGGTAAGTTAGCATCATCGTTATACAAACCTTTAGTACGTAATGCACGATAATCTTCATTTAATAATCTTCTTTGTAAGGAGCTTACGATTGGTGTACCGCCGCCACCTACACAGCCGTTAGGACAAGCCATGATTTCGATGAAGGTGTAATCACATTCGCCAGCTTTTACTTTTTCCATGATTTCTTTAGCACGAGCTAAAGTATTAGCTACAGCAACTTTTACTTGTGTACCATTTAAGTCGATAGTAGCTTCTTTGATTTCGCCCATAGTACCACGAACTTCTTCCAATTCTAATTTTGGTAAAGTTTCGCCTGTTACTACTTCATATACAGTACGCAGAGCAGCTTCCATTACACCACCAGTAGTACCGAAGATTGTAGCAGCACCTGTACCTAAGCCCATTGGTGCATCACATTCTTCGTCTGGTAAGTTAACGAAATCAATACCTGCTTGTTTAATCATACGAGCTAATTCACGAACAGTCAGAACTGCATCTACATCTCTGTAGCCACTGTCAGCTAATTCTGGACGAGCTGCTTCGTATTTTTTAGCAGTACATGGCATGATAGATACGCTGTAAATACTTGCAGCATCAACGCCATCTGTTTGTGGATAATAAGTTTTAACCATTGCACCGAACATAGCTTGTGGAGACTTAGCTGTAGATAAGTGTCCTAATTGTTCTGGATAGTGGTTTTCACAGTATTTAACCCAACCTGGGGAGCAGGAAGTAATCATTGGTAATGTACCGCCATTATTAATGCGGTCTAATAATTCATTACCTTCTTCCATGATAGTTAAGTCAGCAGACCAGTTTGTATCGAATACTTTGTTGAAGCCCATTCTTCTTAAAGCAGCAACTAATTTACCAGTAGAAATTGTGCCGTATGGCAAGCCAAATTCTTCACTGATAGCAACACGAACAGCTGGAGAGAACTGAACAACAACATGTTTGCTGTCATCAGCCAATGCACCCCAAACTTTATCTGTATCATCTTTTTCAGCTAATGCACCTACTGGACATACATTTACGCATTGACCACACAATGTGCAGTTGATGTCATCTAAAGCATGACCAAATGCAGGGCCAACTGTACTGTTGAAACCACGACCGATACCACCTAAGATGCTAACACCTTGAACCTTACTGCAGACAGCTTCACAACGACGGCAGTATACGCATTTATTAGGATCGCGTACGATTGCTACGCTGCGTTCGTCAACAGGGAATGTGCTTTGTTCGCCGATGAAACGATTTTTGCGAATACCCATTTGATGAGCTAAATCTTGTAATTCGCAGCTACCGTTACGTACGCAGTTTAAGCAATCAGAAGGATGGTTGGATAATAATAATTCAACTACACCTTTTCTTGCTTCACGAACTTTTGCAGTATTTGTATATACTTCCAAACCTTCGCTAACTGGATATACGCAGGAAGGTTGTAATGCTTTCGCACCTTTGATTTCTACTAAACAAACGCGGCAAGCACCGATTTGGTTAATATCTTTTAAATAACATAATGTTGGAATATTGATACCAGCTTTTTGTGCAGCTTCCAATACTGTAGAACCAGCTTCAGCTTGCACGGAAACGCCATCGATAATCACATTTACCATTGCCACAAAAATCACCCCTTCTATTACGCTTTAAAGATTGCGCCGAATTTACAATTATCCATACAAGCACCACATTTGATACATTTAGCTGCATCAATTTTGTGTGGTTCTTTAACTGTACCAACGATTGCGCCAACTGGACAGTTACGAGCACATAAAGTACAGCCTTTACATTTTGTTGCATCGATTTCATAACGCAATAATTTTTTACATACATGAGCAGGACATGTTTTGTCAACGATGTGTGCTTCATATTCATCACGGAAGAATTTCAATGTAGCTAAAATTGGGTTTGGTGCAGTTTGACCTAATGCACACAAAGCAGAACTGCTGATAGTTTTAGCTAAAGTTTCTAAGTTATCGATATCTTCCATAGTACCTTCGCCTAAAGTAATCTTGTCTAAGATTTCTAACATTCTCTTAGTACCGATACGGCAAGGTGGGCATTTACCACAAGATTCATCTTGAGTAAATTCTAAGTAGAATTTAGAAATGTCAACCATGCAGCTTGTTTCGTCTAAAACAATCAGACCACCGGAACCCATCATGGAACCAGCTGCTACTAATGTATCGAAGTCGATTTCTGTATCTAAAGCACTTTCTGGTAAGCAACCACCGGAAGGACCACCAGTTTGAGCAGCTTTAAATGCTTTACCTTCAGGAATACCACCACCGATATCATAAATCATTTCTCTTAATGTGGTACCCATTGGTACTTCTACTAAACCGATATTGTTTACTTTACCAGCCATAGCGAATACTTTAGTACCTTTAGAACCTGCTGTACCTACTTTGCTGAATTCTTCAGCACCTTCAGTAAAGATAACAGGAATATTTGCCAAAGTTTCTACGTTGTTTACGAATGTAGGAACATTCCACAAACCTTTTTCTGCTGGGAATGGTGGTCTTGGTCTTGGTTCACCACGTTTACCTTCTACGGAAGTTAACAGAGCTGTTTCTTCACCACATACGAACGCACCAGCACCCAAACGGATATCAACATCAAAATCAAAGCCTGTACCCATGTTATTTCGCCTAATAAGCCAACTTCACGAGCTTGAGCAATAGCAACTTCTAAACGATGAACAGCGATTGGATATTCTGCACGAACATAAATGAAACCATGATGTGCACCAATTGCATAACCACCAATTGCCATAGCTTCTAAAATGCTGTGTGGGTCACCTTCTAATACGGAACGGTCCATAAATGCACCTGGGTCACCTTCGTCAGCATTAACTACTACATATTTTTCTTCGGATTGGTAACCAGCAGCAAATTTCCATTTTTTGCCTGTTGGGAAACCTGCACCACCACGACCACGAATACCAGAAGCTTCTACTTCAGCGATTACTTCTGCAGGAGTCATTGTGGTTAAAGCTTTACCTAAACCTTGGTAAGCATTGTGAGCAATTGCTTCATTGATGTTTTCTGGGTCAATAGAACCACAGTTACGCAAAGCTACACGTTTTTGTTTTTGGAAGAACGGAATATGACTCATATCAGGAGCTTTTTTGTTTTCCCCTGGAATTTCATATAATAAACGATCTACCAATTGACCACCTTTTAAGTGGCTTTCAATAATTTCAGGAACATCTTCTACCTTTACATGGTGATAGAATGTACCTTCTGGATAAATAACCATGATAGGACCTAAGCTGCAGAAACCAAAGCAACCTGTTTTTACTACTTCGATTTCTTTTTCCAAACCAGCTGCTGCCAACTGTTCTTCTAAAGCTTTAGCTACTTCCACACTATTGGAAGAAGTACAACCGGTACCTGCACAAATCAAAACATGATGTCTAGCCATATTAGCTGGAGTTGGAGCCTGACCATCACGAACACAGATTTTTGCACGTTCAGCTACCTGTAAAGCTTTTAACTCTTCAAAACTTGCAATTTTACTCATTCTCCTACACCTCCTATTAGTTTTGACCTTCTGCTGCTCTAATTTCGGCAATTAAACCAGGAATATCTTCAGGTTTTAAGTGACCATGAACTTTGTCGTTTACAGTAACAACTGGAGCCAAGCCACAAGCACCTACGCAACGGCAACATTCGATAGTAAATAAACCATCTTCTGTTGTTTCGCCAACGCCGATACCTAATTCTTCCTCTAATTTTTCCAATAATTTACCGGAACCTTTTACATAGCATGCTGTACCAAGGCATACATTAAAGGTATATTTACCTTTTTTGTTCATGGTAAATAACGCATAGAAAGTTACTACACCATAAATTTCACTTAAAGGAACATCCATTTTTTCTGCAATATAAGCCTGAACTTCTTCCGGTAAATAACCGAAAATGCCCTGTGCTTGATGCAGTACAGTAATTAAGCTGCCTCTCTGGTCTTTGTATTGCTCAATTACTTTGTCTAATTGTGCAAATAATGCATCATTGTTTTGCCCGCCACATGTACAAGCCATTTTTTATTCCTCCCCTAGTTCATAATATTATGATATACCTACACAGTAGGCATTTCACCCGTAATACTATCATTAAACAACATTTTCCGAAAAATTGAAAGGTTTTTATCTTTATTTATTAATAAAACTTATAAATGTATTCTTACAATTTTCTCGTACTTTTTTTCACGATTAATTTTCATTATATATCTTTCATCAGAAAAAAATAAAAGCTCTTTCCGTATGTCATCCCACTTGCATACTGAAAAAAGCTTTTTCATATTTATCCAATATTTCCTTCAGCAACTAATCTTTCTTCTTTAATGGCTGCCTTTAACTTACTATTTATTTCATCGGCAATCTCATCATAAGCTTGCTCATAAACTGCTGCCATTTCAGAAAAGACTAAACGCTGTGCTTTTTGCAGCATTTCTTTATCTCGGCTATTTAGCATTTTTTCTTGTTGGTGAGATAACATGTTTTTTATCAATACTAAAATCATCGCTATATCTCCAGATTTTAAAGTCTCCAAAGTCTGCTGTTGGCGCCGCTTATTATCATCAATCCAAGTTGTTGGCGTTGTTAAAGTCTGTTCAATTATTTCCTCAAAGAAAGTTTTGCTCATTAATTTGCGCAACCTAACTTTTTGTTCATTTTGCACAGGCACATAAATTGTTGACTGTTGATGATAAATAGGTATCAATTTATAATATTCTTTACATTCTTGTCCATAATCTCTTTCTTCAATAGCTTCAATGAGACACGCTCCCTCTGAACCATACACTACTTTCTCTCCGATATGATACATATTTCTCACCCCCTGTCAAAACAACCAATAATTTTTTCTAATATAATGTATTATAGCACTTTTTCAAAAAAATTGTAAGCAAATTCTTGAAAAATCCTCAATCGAAATAAATCAAATGTAGCATAGAAAAAAATTTGTGCTATAATATAATCAGTTATCATAGGAATACGAAGGGATGTGTACGAGATGAAAAATCTTATTCTTATTACGGGTACTATTGGTGTAGGGAAGAGCAACATTAGTCTTTTGCTTGCTCGCATGATTGAACCAGCCGCTTATTTAGATGGTGATTGGTGCTGGCAAGTTTATCCTAAAGAAGAAAATCAAATGGCTGCTCTAGACAGTGTGGTCAGCGTTTTAAATAATTACTTAAAACAAGATGGTATCGACAATATTATTTTAGATTGGACTATCCATGATGAAGAACTTATTAATACACTGGTTGCGCGTTTAGATTCCGCACCTTTTAAGCTGCATAAATTCTGCTTGACTTGTGATGAAGATGTTCTTCGTTCTCGTTTAGTTTATGACATTACAGCAGGTCGCCGTGATGCCAGTGTTGTAGCAGACAGCTTAATGAAATTACCTTTATTTGCTGCTTTAAATTGTCAACATATCCAAGTAACTGTAGAAAATGATTTAGATGTTGTTCATCAAATCATCGATGCTATGAAACTTGCCTAATGCAAAAGGTCTTGAGACATAATATTATGTCTCAAGACCTTTTATCAATTGAAACCAAATAATTTTTGCGCAATAAAATAGGCTGCTTCTGTCATTTTTCTGCCTATTGGTGATTTAACATTCATAGCTCTGCCAAAAATACCATTGCGAATTTTTTTATACATTCGTGGTTGACTTTGCTCAAAATAACTCCACAATTCATCACGCTTCACCAAATTTTCTTCTTTATGTGAACGAATAAGCATCACCGAAGAAATACAACTAATAATCTCCAAATAATTCATCATATAATTGCGAAGCTGTTTTGTTGGCACTAATTTATTATCATACAAATCATAATAATCAATCATCAACTTATTGACTCTGATTTGCTGGTCAATTCGCGAAATCATAACCTTCTCATTAACAGATTGATCATCTCGTCCAATGAAATAATGATAAAAATCAATATCTAGATAATACATTTTTTTAACATAAGGCAACGGCTGATAAACAAAAATATTATCTACATAAAATGTATGCTTTGGTAATTCCAAACCACAATCTCTCAATAATTGTGTCCTATAAATTACAGAGTGCATTAAAATATATTGTCCTTTAACAAAGTGACCTATATCTTCCCAGCCAAACACCTTATTTTGAGGTAATACGGAACGATAATTCATCACCTTTTTATAAGTGACACCTTGTTTGTCGTAAACAAAGTTGGACAGCAGCATATCTAGTTGTGTACCCTCTGCAACCATTTGTTTCAAAACAGCTAAGATTTTTTTATATGCTGTAATATCTACCCAATCATCACTGTCTACTACTTTATAGTATAACCCCGTCGCATGACGTAAACCTGCATTAACAGCTTCTCCATGCCCACCGTTTTCTTGATGTACGGCACGCACAATTCCTGGGTATTTGGCTGCATATTCATCAGCAATGGCTGCCGTATTATCTTTAGAACCATCATTAACGACGATAATCTCTACATCTTCACCACCTGGCAGCAAAGACTCAATACAATTGGCCATATAAGCTTCGGAATTATAACAAGGAATGGCAATTGATAAAATTTTCATTACAAGCTCCCCTTTTGCAATATTTGGTCAGCAAGCATTAACGCTTTGTCTACGATAGCATCAATATTGTAGTATTTATACTCTGCCAAACGACCAAGTAAATAAAATTTAGGATATTCTTTTAATAATTCAAAATACTGTTGATACAAGGCATCATTTAATGGATTATTTATCGCATAATAAGGAATTTGCGTTTCTGCATTATCATAAGCTACAGGATATTCTTTCACTATGGTCGTTTGATTTTCTGCAACTTGCCCAGTTAATTTTTTAAACTCCGTAATTCTTGTATAATCCTCACTTACCGTATAATTAACCACCGACTTTGGTTGATAAGAATCAACTAAATGATGTTCAAAAACAAAATCTAAGGAACGATATGGTAATTGTCCATAGCAGCAATTAAAAAATTCATCTACCGGACCAGTGAAAATGACATTACCATCAAAAATCTCATTATCAAAATAAATAACTCCATTTTCCAATTGCAAACGACTTTTGGCATCTGTATCCAGTTCTACTTTAATCCCTGAATAATCAAGCATTTTTTCAAATAAAGGTGTATAACCTTCTAATGGCATACCCTGATACTTGTCTGCAAAATAACTATTATCGCGTGAAATATTGACTGGAACACGCGCTGTTACTGCTGGGTCAATATCCTCAGGCTTTTGTCCCCATTGTTTTAAGGTATATTGTAAAAATACATTTTCATAAACAAAATCGGCAATCTGAGCAATATCTTGGTCAGGATGCTCTTTTAGTTTTAAAATTGGCACCTTGTTTTCTGCTCCGTAAGCCTCTATAAGCTTAGCCTCTAATTCTGCCGCTTTTTCTGAACCATACACTTGAACCAAAGTATTCAAATTAAAAGGAATTGGTAGATATTCACCATGAACATTAGCTACTACTTCATGGCGAAATAAATACCATTCTGTAAAGCGCGAAAGATAAGTAAAAACTCTTTCATTATTGGTGTGAAAAATATGGGGGCCATATTTATGGATTAAAATCCCATGCTCGTCCTCCACATCATAACAATTGCCTCCAATATGGTTTCTTTTTTCCAAAAGACAAACTTGTTGACCGCCTTTTTCTGCCAACTCTCTAGCTACTACAGCTCCGGCAAACCCACAGCCAATGACAATACTATCATACATGGGATAAAATCCTCCTCTATTTTCAGACATATAGCTTGATTATACCAGTTTTTTCGACCATGAACAAGATATAGCAAGACCTTCTGCAAAAATGTTAAGAAACTGTTGAATTTTAGTATTTTTGCTTGACATAATTTTATCCATGTACTATTCTCATAGTCACGTTTGTATCATTTTGCACAAGAAAGGGAGATTCTTTATGCTAGAAATTCTACAACTATTAAAATACAAACTAAAATCTTTTCGACTTACACCTTTTCCAATTATTATGCTCACACTAATAACGATTAGGACTTTTGCTTCTGGTAATTCGGTACTGCTGACCGGTCTTTGTGTTGGATTTTTACCATTTTTCTCACAATTTCAAACTACAACCTGTTTAGCAGAAGATGTTAGTGAAGAAAAAGATATGCTTATTTGCTATTTATTGCATTATTTAATAGTCATTATAGGTCTCGCTTACCTTTACTTTCTGACCTATTTGGGCAGTCATTTTTATCCAAACTATGTGATTAATCCTCTCCTAAAGGAAACTTTTTGGTTAGCTGCAACTTGTAATATGGTCTTTGTTAATTTAGTAGTGCCATTAACTTTTTCTTCCAATCAATTACAGCGTTTAATGGTGGCTATTACATCCGTTCTAGCAGAAATAGGCTTTATGTATTTAATGACAACGCTTCTCAAAGCAGCTGGCAGTAACTTTATCTTGCCACTACCAGGCATAATTATTTTTATTGTTATTTTATCAATCACAACTTTAGAATTTATTTGTCTACAGGTTTATTCTAAGAAGAAAAAATGTTAGAATAATGGTACTTGAATTATATAAATCTAAACGAGGTTTGTTATGGAGCGTATCTGTCATTTTCATCAATTAAATAAATCTTATGCAGTTAATGGTATTGAACAAGCTATTTTCCAAAATCTTGATTTAAAGTTATCTCTAAATGGCATCACTGTTCTCTTAGGTAAAAGTGGCTGTGGTAAAACCACCTTACTCCGCTTAATGGCAGGTTTGGAAAAACCTAATTCCGGTGAAATTTTTTATTTACAGCAAGAAAAAAAATACCAGCCGAAAATCGGCATGGTATTTCAAGAAAATCGTTTGTTTCCATGGCTTTCTGTAGAAAAAAACATTTTAATTTCCCAATCAGAGCAACAAACTCCAACAGTTCAGGAGCTTATGCAATTAGTAGGCTTAGATTTTGCCTACGCTCAGTCTATGCCTCAACAACTTTCTGGTGGTATGGCACAACGCGTCGCCATTGCTCGTGCTTTAGCCTATCAGCCAGATTTACTATTAATGGATGAGCCTTTTGCAGCCTTAGATTATTTTACAAGAATAACCTTGCAGGAACAATTGCTCAAAATCGAACAACAAACAGGTACTGCTATTGTCTTTGTTACACATAACTTGGATGAGGCTCTCGCAATTGCCGATCGCATTTTTATTTTACAAAAAGGTCAGCAACCTGTCTTTTTCCCTGTTGAACTTGCGCATCCTCGGCAATTAGAACAACAAACAATGGCAGAATTACGCCACAAAATTTTAAATATCTTAGCTTAATTTTTTTTGGCCAAAGCAATATGATTAGCTAGACAAACATATTCTTCTACACTTAAAGTTTCTCCACGGCGGCTTGGGTCGATTGCACAATCGTCCAATGCTGCCTTTATTAATTCCCAGTCTACATTGGCAGATTTCAAAGCATTATTCAATGTTTTTCTGCGTTGACCAAAAGCCGCTTTTACCAACTGACGAAACAAAGCTTCATCAGTTGCCGTAATTGGTTTTTCCTGCCAAGGCTTAATATCTATCACCGCAGAATCCACATCCGGTTGAGGTGTAAACATATGACGTGGCACTACAAAAGCTTGTCGTACCTGACCATAATATTGCAAAGCAACCGTCACCGCACCATAATCTTTCTTCCCAGGAGGAGCCGAGAAACGTTCAGCTACTTCTTTTTGCACCATAATTACAATTCTTTCAATCGAAAACCCCTGCTCTAAAAAATGCATTACTAACGGCGTAGTAATGTAATAAGGCAGATTAGCTACCACTTTATAACTGCATAACTCACCTAATTTTTCTTTTACCAATTCATCCAAATTGATTTGCAACGCGTCACCATGCACTAAATAAAAATTATCGACATCAGCCATATTTTCTTCAATGATGGGCAACAAATCGCCGTCAATCTCAATAGCAATAACAGCTTTCGCTTTCTCAGCCAAAGCTCTAGTTAAAGTTGCCGCTCCAGGTCCTACCTCAATCACCACATCTTCCTCTGTTACTTCTCCGGCAGCAACAATTTTTTGCAGCAAATTTCCATCACTAATAAAATTTTGCCCATATTTCTTTTTAAATTTGAAATCATGTTTCTGTAGACGCTCTTTCAAAT
>JAFXJE010000079.1 GCA_017532485.1 Peptococcaceae bacterium
AAAAATCGGTTTGCCGGTTTCAGAACGCATATTCTCGTAGCCGTTGGTTCGTGTGTCTTTATGCTGGTTTCTTTATCGATGCCGATGATTGTTGCTGAATTGCCTGTTGCCGGAATTGTTAATAATGCTGACCCTGGGCGAATTGCTGCTCAGGTAGTCAGTGGTATTGGTTTCTTAGGTGCCGGTGCGATTTTACAGTCTAAGCGACGCGTAAAAGGTTTAACGACAGCAGCTTCACTTTGGGCAATGGCGGCAATAGGTTTAGCTGTCGGTTCCGGTTTATATTTGACTGGGATTACAGCGACAATAGTTATTTTATTAGTGTTGACTTATTTTACCCGCTTAGAAACGAAGACTCGTCAAAAGAAATTTGCATTGCTTTCAGAAGAGTCAAAATTAGATGAACAATTGGAACTTGCCGATATTATTACACAATTGGTCGAAGATTACGGTATTCGCTTAAATAATGTTACATGTATTGAGACAGATCCGCAAGACAATAAGAAAAAGAAAGAACACGGAGAGTAGTTGAGCAGAAATGGATTTAACAAATGTTTTTCACATACAACCGAATACGGAAGTAGCTGCATTTTTGGCTTCCAGTCAGCTCAATAAAATTTTAATCTCACAGAGCTCGCAGCGCTGTGAGATTTTTCTTTCTTGCGCTGATTTGCCGACGATACAATTATATCAAGAATGTAGAAATTTTTTTGCTGCAAATTTGACTCAAGCTCAAGAAGTAGACGTGATTTTACAATTAAGAAAAACTATGCCTTTGAAGCAGTTTATTGAGCAGCATAGTCAATTTTTGCGTGATAGATTAATCTTAGAAAAATCAAGTTTACAAGGCTGGTTATATAATAGTCGCTGGCAATTGGATAATGACGAAACAACGGTAAAAATTGCTTTGAACAATGAATTTGGGGTTCAGTATTTATTGAAGGCTCAATTTCCCCAAGATGTCCAAAATTTAATCCTGCAGATTAATGGTACACCGGCAGCAGTTCATTTGATTTATGACGATACTATTCCGCAAGTGGAGATTGTTAATTTGAAACCTGCGACAAAAGCACCTGTTTATCAGCAACCCGCAAAGGTGGCAGCAAATGCGCCTACAGCAGCAAAGGTTGCCGAGCAGGAAAAAAATCCTGATTTGTTTTTGGGAAAATGGATTAAAGAACCAGCTAAGGCGATTAGTGAAATTTCCGAAGATGAAAAGTATACAGTTTTAGAAGGTCGTTTTTTTGGTGTTGATGATGAGCGCAAACTGAAAAATGAGAAATATTTATTGACTTTTAAACTTACTGATGAAAAAGATTCTATTACTTGCAAAGTTATTAAAGAGTTTGATGAAATCAAAGCTTTGAAAAAAAGTTTAAAAGGTGCGAAAGCTGTAAAAGTTAAGGGCAGCGTGCGTTATGACACTTTTGCGCGTGAGTTGACAATGATGGTTTTTGATGTTAATTTGGCGCAGCCGAAAAAAAGAGTGGACTTGGCTGAGGATAAGCGAGTAGAATTGCATCTTCATACAAATATGAGTGCAAATGATGCTTTGTCTAGCGTGGAAGATTTAATTAATTTAGCAGCGGATATGGGCCATGGAGCTATAGCCATTACTGACCATGGTGTAGTACAGTCCTTCCCAGAAGCACATCAAGCAGGGAAAAAGCGTGGTGTGAAGATTATTTACGGGATGGAAGGGTATATTTTTGATGATGATTTGGAAAAAAGTAAGCAAAAGACATACCACTGTGTAATTTTGGCTAAAAATATGAAAGGCTTAAAGGCTTTATACCAATTAGTGACGGAGTCCAATTTGAATTTCTTTTACCGTCGGCCACGTATTCCTAAACGCTTGTTGCAAGCAGTAAGAGAAAATTTAATTATTGGCAGTGCTTGTGAAGCAGGGGAGTTAATTCAAAAATATTTAGAAACTAAGAATAATCATGAAGAAGTCGTAAAAATTGCTGAATTTTATGATTATTTGGAAGTACAACCACATTTGAATAATGAATTTATGTTGCGTAAAGGAATTATTGAGTCGGAAGATGATTTGAAGCAAATAAATTTAGACATATATAAATTAGGAAAAGAACTGGGTAAGCCAGTAGTAGCAACAGGTGATGTGCATTTTGCTAATAAAGATGATAGTATTTATCGGGCTGTGATGATGGCTGGGAAAAAATATGATGATGCGGATTTGCAGCCACCACTGTATTATCGGACTACCTCGGAAATGCTGGCAGAATTTGATTATTTTGATGATGAAGCTGCTAGAGAAATTGTTATTACCAATCCAAAAATGATTATTGCTGATATTGAAGAATGTTTGCCTGTACCTGATGGCTTACATTCACCGGAAATTGATGGTGCGGAAGATGAAATTCGTAGTTTGACTTATAATAAAGCTCATGAGCTTTACGGTGAAAATTTGCCTGAGATTGTAGATAAACGCATTACCAAAGAATTAAATTCGATTATTGGGAATGGTTTTTCAGTATTATATTTGATTGCTCATAAGTTGGTAAAAAAATCTAATGATGATGGTTATTATGTTGGTTCGCGTGGTTCGGTAGGTTCTTCTTTAGTTGCTCATTTAACAGGGATAACAGAGGTAAACGCGTTGCCGCCGCATTATCGTTGTCCTAGTTGTTATTGGTGTGAATTTTACGAAGATGGCAGTTATGATGATGGGGCAGATATGCCTGACCGTAATTGTCCACATTGTGGTACAGAACTTGTTAAAGATGGGCATGACATTCCGTTTGAAGTTTTCTTAGGTTTCAAAGGAGATAAGGTACCAGATATTGACTTGAACTTTTCGGGTGTCTATCAACCGAGAGCTCATGCTTATACAGAAGAATTATTTGGTAAGGACAATGTATTTCGTGCTGGCACATATCAAACTTTTGCAGAAAAAACAGCACTGGGTTATGTGCATAATTATTTAGACGAAAGAAATATCGTTAAGCGTTCAGCTGAAAAAGAACGCTTGGCTTTAGGTTTTACTGGCGTACGTCGGACGACAGGTCAACATCCTGGTGGACAAATGGTAATTCCAAAAGGTGTAGATGTGCATGATTTTACACCATTAGCTATTCCTGCCGATGACCCAACAAAAGGTACGGTGACAACGCATTTTACGTATGAACAAATCCATGACCGTTTGGTTAAGCTGGATATTCTAGGTCACGATAATCCGACGATTATTAGAATGTTGGAAGATTTAACAGGTGTTAAAGCCACAACTATTCCTTTGGATGAAAAACAAGTCTTATCTTTGTTTACGGGTACAGAAGCTTTAGGTGTTACGCCTGAAGAGATTGATTCTGAGGTGGCCACCTATGGTATCCCTGAATTTGGAACAAAGTTTGTGCGCCAAATGCTCGTGGATGCTCAACCGAAGAAGTTTTCTGATTTAGTGCGTATTTCCGGTTTTTCGCATGGGACAGACGTTTGGCTGAATAATGCGAAGGATCTGATTACCAGCGGAACGGCGACAGTATCTCAATTAATTGCTTGTCGTGATGACATTATGATTACTTTAATTCATGATGGCTTAGAGGAGAGCAGGGCTTTTAAAATTATGGAGAGTGTGCGTAAGGGGAAAGGCTTAACACCTGATGATGAAGCTTATATGAGCGATAATAATGTACCTGCTTGGTATATTGGTTCATGTAAAAAAATTAAATATCTTTTCCCAAAAGCTCATGCGGTAGCATATGTAATGATGGCATTTCGTATTGCTTATTATAAAGTTTATCATCCATTAGCTTTCTATGCAGCAGCCTTCTCTGTGCGTACAGATGATTTTGATGCAGATATTATTTGTAAAGGTCTAGATGAGGTGCGAGCTCAGATAGAACGCATTAAAGCAGCTGGTAATGATGCTTCCGAAAAAGATAAAAAATTCAGTATTGTTTTGGAATTGGCGTTGGAAATGTATGCGCGTGGCTTGAAGATGGGACGCATTGATTTAGAAAAATCTAAGGCGTTGGAATTTGATGTAATTGATAATAAATTAATTCCTCCGTTTGCAGCATTGCAAGGTTTAGGTCAATCTGTTGCTGAAAGTATTGTTGAGGCTAGAAATAAGGCACCGTTTAAATCTGTAGAAGATTTAGGTAATCGCGCTAAAATCGGAAGTTCGATTTTAGAAACACTGCGTAATCATGGTGTTTTAGAAGGTTTACCTGAATCTGACCAATTGCAATTGTTTTAAAATAAGAATAAAAAAGAGGTTTACTGCATGAATAATTTGAAGACTAGAACGATTATTTTGATATTCTCTTTGATTATAATAAGCATAGCTGGCTTGAATTTATTTTTATCTGTAGATGGTTTAGATAATATTGAAATTGAAAAAATGAATTTTTTGACAGAAGAAGAAGCATTGGCATGTTTGAATGAAAAAATTCATGATGTGATAGTTCAAGAATCTTTTATCGATTTTGAAATATGTTTAGTGTATAACGACTATCTTAGATTCTTGGTTTTGGAAGAATCGCAAGAAGGGATAAAAATAAAAAAATATTCTGGAAAACTAGCAAG
>JAFXJE010000010.1 GCA_017532485.1 Peptococcaceae bacterium
TGCTAAAGCTAATCTTTGTTTTGTTTGTAAGCTTAAAGCACCAGTTTCTTTTAATTCTGCCAAAACACCGTCATAAGCTTTTGGATTTACTACGATAGCTACACGGTCATGGTTTTTAGCTGCAGAGCGTACCATAGTAGGTCCACCAATGTCAATATTTTCAATAGCATCTTCTAAACTTACATCAGGTTTTGCTACTGTTTCTTGGAATGGATATAAGTTAACTACCACTAAATCAATAGGAGTAATTTGATGTTCAGCTAAAACAGCCATGTGTTCTTCTGTACCACGAGCTAAAATAGCACCATGTACATTTGGATGTAAAGTTTTTACACGACCATCTAAAATTTCAGGAAAATTAGTTACTTGAGAAATACCGATTACAGGAATACCTGCGTCAGCTAAAGCTTTGGAAGTACCACCTGTAGAAACGATTTCATAACCTAAATCTACTAAACCTTTGGCAAATTCTACAACACCTGTTTTATCAGATACACTAATTAATGCTCTTTTCATTCGCTTTACTCCCCCTTAATTTTTACCGTTCTGCCCTCTACCACTAATTTATTTTCGGCAAAGAGCTGGATTGCCTGCCAGTATGCTTGATGTTCCTGTTCCAAAATTCTGGCAGATAAAGTATCTTCTGTATCGTCATCTAAGACCGGTACAGATTTTTGTAAAATAATTGCACCGCTGTCCATACCTTCATCTACGAAATGTACTGTACAGCCTGCTATTTTCACGCCATAGTCCAACGCCTGTTTCTGACTGTGCAAACCAGGAAAGGCTGGTAATAACGCTGGATGAATATTCATTACCGGCACTTTGGCATTTTGAATAAAGTATGGCGATAAAATACGCATATAACCAGCCAAGCAAATTAATTGACAATCTACTTGGTCAATTTGTCTTAATAATTCAGCTTCATAATCAGATTTTTGGGCAAAATCCTTTGGTGATACATGAACTGCCGCAATGCCTTTTTCGCGAGCAAAATCTAAAGCTTTTGCATCAGCTTTGTCACTCAACACCAAAACAACTTTAGCATCTAGTTTGCCTTCTTCGGTTGCTCGAACAATCGCTTGCAAATTTGAACCGCGACCGGAAGCTAAAACAGCTAAATTTATGGTCATATCCTACGCTCCCTTGCTTTTTGACTTGTGGTAAATATAACTGCAAATGGGAGACCTATGGTCTCCCTGCATTATGCTGATTTTTTAGTCAATTACGACAATTTTTTCGCCTTCAACAACTTTACCGATTGTATAAACAGGTTGGTCAATTTCAGCACAACGAGCTTGAATTGCTGCTGCATTTTCAGCATCAACAATCAGTACGAAACCGATACCCATATTGAAGGTACGGAACATTTCCGGTTTAGCTACATTACCTTTTTCTTGAATTAAGGAGAAAATAGGTAAAATTGGCCAAGTGCTGCTGTCAATTTGTACTTGGCAGTTATCAGGTAATACGCGTGGAATATTTTCTAATAAACCACCA
>JAFXJE010000080.1 GCA_017532485.1 Peptococcaceae bacterium
ACCACTTCTTCTTTATTAGCAAAGATTTGGAAAGTCTTATCAGCAATTTTAATTTCCGAACCGGAATTAATTTCATTCTTACGACCTAAATCCAATTCATAAGTTACTGTTGCGTTTTTGGTTGGAATTGGTTCAGTTTCTGCTATCCCAGGTGTTAATTTAGAGTCCAAAGGACCTCTTGTACCTACGATAACACCTTCTTCTGTTTTTGCTGTATATTGCAATTCTGTTAAATTAGAGTCTTCGCCGACTGTATTTGCAGTAATTGTGAAAGATTTTTTATCTGCCGCCAATTCAATCGTATAATCATCAAAAGCTGTTAATGCATCTATTTTTTCAGATAATGTTTCCAACTGAAGCTCAATGGTATTTTTATCGGTAATATTAATCTCATTAACTCCACCAGAATCACCTGCAGTCAATTCAACGAATTCAAATTTTTGACCAGCGATTGTTACAGATTCGCCAGCTTGGAATTTTACTACACCTGCATCTTTACCATCATTAATCTGAACACCATTAGTACCAAAAGCTGTATCCAACTTAGTTGTACCGTTGGCTGTTAATTTTACTGCCGCATTTTCTGCTGCCCCAGCTGTTTGGTTGGTTAAGATTAATTGATCATCATTTACTTGAGCAGTAAATTGTTGACCCAAAACCGCATCTTGATTGATTTTATTCATAACATCAACCAGAGTATCTGTTGCAACGATTTCAACTTCCACACCGTTAATTTCCAAAGTAGCGTCTTTATCAAAAGTATTATCTGTAAATTTTAATGTTGTGGTCTCAGCACTAGCTGTAGTATCAAGATCAGCAATGCTGATAGTTAAAGAAGCCTGTTTGCCTGCTGCAACATCAGTTACAGGTATGGCATCTTCAAAGCTGGCGTTAACACTAAAGTCTGCATTAGTTACAGTCTTTTCTGTTTTTAAATCATAAGCAGCTTTTGCTTCTTCATATCTAGCTTTAGCTGCATCCAATTTAGCTTGATTGTTCGCATCAATAATCGCATTTTGTTCAGCAAATTCAGCCTGTGCTGCTTCTTGACGGATGGCATTTTCTTTCGCAGCTGCACATTCAGCAGATTGAGAACCATCTAAAATTTTAATGTTATTAAATGTAGTAGATGTAGAAATACGTTCGATTTCATCTTTCAAGCCATCAATTTCAGCTTGAGTATGATTACGGTCACTATCGTCATAAATACCATTAGAAGCTTGAACAGATAATTCACGCATGCGTTGTAAAATAGCATGAGTCTCAGTCAAAGCACCTTCAGCAGTCTGCACTAAAGAAATGCCGTCTTGTGCATTTTTAGAAGCCATTGATAAACCGCGAATTTGTGCTCTCATTTTTTCAGAAATAGCTAAACCGGCAGCATCGTCACCGGCACGATTAATTCTATAACCGGAAGACAATTTTTCAAAACTCTTAGATACTTTGCTATTATTACCTGTTAATTGGCGTAAACCATTCATCGCCGATATATTATGTTGAATTCTCATGATATTTTCCTCCCTGAAAATATATCCCCAATTAATTCTGGTCTAAGTGTAATCTAAACAGTGTATTATCAGTATCCTTACTGACTACTACTTTTAGTTTTACGCCTAATATATCGGTCAGCTCGTCAATTTGTTTAGGTTTAAAAAACATTTTTCTGCAAAAAATGAGGTTTGGAAAATAAATTTTCCAAACCTCATTGATATACACACTATTTAATTTTATGTTGCTGTAATACTTGAGCCAATTGCGACATTTTATCCATAGCCAAATGTTGATTAGCTTGTTGATTTAACAAGTTGGTTTCGTGGAGTTCCTTTCGCAAAACCAAAACTTCGCGTGGTGCATCAATCGCCAACTTCACTCGCTCACCACTAACCTCAGCAATTTTTATTTCTATATCATCGCCTAACATAATTGACTCGCCTATTTTTCTGCTGATAACCAACATGATTATTCCTCTTTTCCATTTGGAACAAACAACGGATACCGTAATGGGTAATCATCATTCTCCAACACAATTTGCTTTGCTTTGCGAGTTTCCGGACAAATTACCAACGGACTTTTCAAGTTCATCACAGATTTTTCTAAATCTTGGTCAATAATAGCAATCGCCAAGAAACGCAATTCTTCCATCCCACTGCACTGTAAATTTTTAACATCAGCAGGTGAAAGATGTGGTACATAGGATGCTACAAAATAATATGGGTCAATTACTGCAAAACAAGGTGCATTTTCACCAATACCCTGCATGTAGTATAAATAAGGAATTTCTTCAATGATGTTGATTAAAACATATTCATGACATTCCTCGAAAGCAGGAATTCCTTCCGGAAAATTGATAATACTCGCTTCATCAATAGTAATTTCACCAAAATCAGCTGTTTTAATTTGCATGAACATTCCCCTTTTTTATCTTAAATAGTCTAACAAGGAAGGTTGGATTACTTGCGTACCAATTTGTAAAGCAGCATTCCAAGCTGTTTGGTCCCATTTGAAACCAGTAACTGCTTCTTCAAAATCTACAAATTCTACTTCTGAGCTTTTTTCTTTCAAATCAGTAATAGCTGTTTCCAAACGAGTTGTTGTATACTCCAACGCTGCTGTTTTTGTCCCCATTTCAGTAATACCAACTAAATACAAGGAAATAGACTCGCCGAATTGGTTCATCATCTTCCCAAATTCATCTTGGTTAAATTCAGCATCATCTTTGCGTAAATAATCTGCCATTTCAAAAATCAAGTTGTAACTGTTTTTACTCAAACCAGTTTCTTCATCTCGCCCATAGCCTAAATAATTAATCCCCGGTAAACTTGCTTCAAAAGCAGAACGACCATCATTAACAATCAAACCATAGCCTAAGTCAATTAAAACAGAGTCTGTTGTGAATTCTTCCATTTTTTTCTCAAATTCTTCTTGGGAAGCATAAGGATAGCCTGTTTCTCCAACTCGTTCCGCATCAAAAGTCAACGGACAACCACGATAAAGCATTTCCCCTGTTTTCGCATCAGTAGAAAATGGTGGTACAGAGCTTTCAGCTCCACCAAAAACATATTGACCTGCATACTCACCATTCATATCCTGCAAAATAGCTGCAGCTACCGTTTCCAATTCTTTAGCAAATACTTCACGGTCATCGGCAGCAATAGTACCTGTATTCGCTACAATCAAACGGTCATTCAAGTCTTTTAATTTTTCATGGTAAGTTGTTAAGATACCTTCTGCAACATCCATCTTACCTTCAATATTTTCCGCATTTTCCAAATAAGCTTCTTTTTTGCATAATTCACGACGCAACTGAAAAGCTTTGGTGGCTGCACCAGGGTCTTCAGATACTGTTTGGAATTTACGGTAATTAGTAGCTGTCACCATACTTTTATTATAGGTATTCGCCGCTCTATTTAAATTACGCATATAACCTTTTTGCATCATTGTGGATGTAATACGCATTATCTTTTCACTCCTCTACTATCTGCCGACCATACCGGTAGCATTAATCAGTTTATCCAGCATTTCATCTACTGTAGTCATTACACGGGAAGATGCTTGGAAAGCTTTTTGATACATCATCAGATTTGCTGTTTCTTCATTTTCATCAACACTGGAAACAGCCATTCTATTGCTGTTAATACTATTTAAGTTAGTTTCATAGCTAGTTGCCAAGCTGGTATGAATATTAATATCCAAACCTACTGTTGTCATAATATTTGACGAGCAGCCTTGCATTGTTCCCTTGAACATATCTCCGTATTTATCTGAATGGAAAGTTATGCTATTTGAGAAAACAGTAATAAATCTTTGAATATTATCATTATCCCCCGTAGCTGCATGTTGCTTAATGGAATTCAAAAGCACTTTATCATCTTTCATCCATTCTTTAGAAATAGTAATATTACCAGCAGTAATTTTTTCTGTATTATCATTAGTATTCAATAAATTCTTATCTGTAGAATACAGATACAACTCAGGAACTTCTTCTTTTAATTGAGTAAACAATTCTTTGTTCAGTACACTTAAGCCGTTGTAATCATTTTCATTGATATATTGTTTTTCTTGAACAGTTATCTGCTCAGTAATTGTAATTGGGATGCTGTCATCCATTACCTCAAATATTGCACAGTTGTAAGCATGATTTGGGTCGCCATGGTCACCAATACCATCAGAGCCATATTGCGCTACTGTATAACCCGGATGATTTTGCTGCACATAAGCATCTGCCTGTGCTTTAGAAGAGAAGAGCTTGTCAACAACACTCACTCTGTTCCCATTACCATCATCAATAATTACCCCACTATACATGGTAGGCAATTGACCTTTAACGCCAACAAAATAGTTACCGTCTACATCCTTTAAGGCTGTATCTGCTCCTGCAATACTAATATAATTAACAGGACTGATAATTTGGTAGTTTCCATCAAGTGAGACTTCACTATTATTATTATGATTTACACCATAATCAATAGTCTGCCCATTATGATGTGCTGCTACATAAGCGTCAACCTGAGCTTTAGATGTAAATACTCCATTTATAGCAGTAACAACACCATTCCCATCAGTAACTGTCACACTTGTATATAATTCAGGGATTGTACCATCTGTAGTTGTTACTAAATTGCCCTCAACATCTCGTAACAAGTCACCATTACTGTCACCAATAAATTTAACTTCTTTAGTTACCTCTACAGTAGTATCAGTAATAGCTTCGTACATTCTGGAAATGCCCATTCCATTAGCAGCAGCAAATTCGGCTTCTGTTGCCCCAGGATTAGCTGTCAGATATTTATCTTTTTGCTCCTCTGTATAATACAGTGGCAAGCCAGAAGCATCTTGCAAAATTTCACCAGTAGTTTTATCTAACTGCATATAAATAGCCGGTACTTGTGGTGATTTGGTACTGTCTGCCAAAATATAGTTGCCAGTGTAATCTTTAATAAACTCACCATTTTGGTCCACCACATATTGAGAGGCAACCTTGTTTAAATCACCAACTGGTTTAATTGTCACAATGCTGTAGTTCAATTGATTACCTTCGGCAATAGCATCATAATCTTCTTTAGTCAGCACTTGATTGCCGTTGTCATAGACAGGACTAGTGCTCAGCAAGTTTGTTTGTACTAAAACATCTGTTGCTGTCGGATGACTGGCTTTATAAATTGCCCATTGTTCAGCCGTATAATAATAGCCATTATTTACATAAATCTCAGGCACTTCATAAGTACCGCCTACTACTTGTCCATCTACCAAAGCAGCACCAGTCAAAACAGTAGGAATGTAATTACCCTCAAAGTCGCGTAACAAATCGCCTTGAGCATCTACCACATATTGAGCTTCTGCTTTAGCATCAACCAATTTATCCACCATGACTAAACCATTGGTTTCATAAAGGTCTACTTTATCCTTCAAAGCATTATATTCAGTTTCGGTAATCAACTTGCCATTACCGTCATAAACCTTTGTTGCAGACAAACTAGCTGCCGGCACTTGTTCAAATTCAGTAGTATCAGCGATATACGCATCTTTAACATCTTCTGTGTAGTAATAACCATCACTGCCTAAAAATACAACAGGAGTATCATAATGGTCTATTGTGCCATCGTCATTATAAATAATATTCTGGCGAATATAACCACCATTAACATCCTGTAAGAAAGCACCTGTGTTATCTACAGCATATTGATTAGGCAACTGGGTAAACTTCGCC
>JAFXJE010000081.1 GCA_017532485.1 Peptococcaceae bacterium
CAACTTGCCATTACCGTCATAAACCTTTGTTGCAGCCAAACTAGCTGCCGGCACTTGTTCAAATTCAGTAGTATCAGCGATATACGCATCTTTAACATCTTCTGTATAGTAATAACCATCACTGCCTAAAAATACAACGGGAGTATCATAATGGTCTATTGTACCATCGTCATTATAAATAATATTCTGGCGAATATAACCACCATTAACATCCTGTAAAAAAGCACCTGTGTTATCTACAGCATATTGATTAGGCAACTGGGTAAACTTCGCCTTATCTATCGCCGAATAACCATTATAGACATCTGCTGTAATGATATTTTCACCATCACTATAAGCATTTACCCAACTATGAGTTGTACTTTGTGCAAAAGTTACTCGACTAGCCAAATAAGCATCTCTTTCTGCTTGCGTAAAATAAACACCAGCAGCAGGGTTATCTTTATCTTGGAAAATAGTTAACAAATTACCATTAGCATCTGTCGCCTTAACATAACCGCCGCCATAGCCTGTAATCAAATTGCCATTGGCATCGGCATAATATTCATCAGGTACAGATTGATAATTTTCAAATTCATCCTGCAATAGCGAAAATTCACCATCAATTAAATAATTACCGTTGCCATCATCATAAACTCTAGCCCCGATTACCTTTTTGCTGTCTAATTCCTTAGCAGAGAAAGTAATGCCAGCTGCTTCTTTAGCAGCTGTATAAGTCGCTAATTGGTCAGCAGTACAATACTCCACTTCCTCTTGGCCTGATACAGTAATTTCATAAATAGTTGGTAAGGTGCCGTCATCATTTACTGCAACATAATCACCATTATAATCTTTCAGCAAATGAGCTTTGCCACTGGTCCCATATTGAAATCTAACATATTCAGCAGGCAGATTGGCAGATACTTTAAATTCATCCATAATTTGATGATATGAATCTTTATCTAAGTTTTGTAATGCCTTGTATTGTTTTTCCGAAATATAATCTTTGCCATTATTATAAACACGAGCAGCCTCAATATTTTCATCTGCTAAATTTACTTTTGGAAAAGCTAAATCATATCCAGGTGTTTTCTTAGTATAATATTTGCCATCCGTACCTAAATAAATACTCCCTGCCTTAGCAGAAATATATTCTCCAGCAGCATCTTTCAACAAGACACCATTTTCGTCCATAAAATATTTAGGGAAAATATCAGCTGTACCAAAAACTGCTTCGCGTAATAAATCCATATCAAAAACATCACCATTTTCGGTATAGAGATATTGATTATCGCTGCTCAAAATTTCTTGTAAATGGTCTTCGGTAATCTGTAATTTGCCATTAGCATCAAACAAACTGCCTCTATTGATATCATTAATCATTTTGGCAAAAGTATTAGCCAAGGTATCTAATCTTTCCATGTAGTATTCGATACCACGATTTTCCGGGTCACCATCAGCATTAAGCAAGTCAAGATAAGCACCCAAACTCCCATTTTCCATATCGTCACCAAAAACATAAATAGATTGAGTTGGTGGTACAGTTTCGATATAGTGTTCATTCTTATCTTGAGTTAAAATAGCACCATTTTCCGCATAGGTATAAGTATATTCTTCGTTTTTAATGTTGATGCTGATATTAGTTCCACGCCCAATTTCATCAGCAGACGGACGCAATTCAAATTCAACAAAATCTTCGTTATCAACTAAAATATGTTTATTCCCATTACTGTCCATCAGATAAATACTCATAGCTTCATAATCTTCAGCATCTACCTGATAACGAATATCCATAATCCCAGACAATTCATCCAATAACAGATTGCGTTCATCCATCAATTCCAACGCAGAATTGCCAACCAATTTATCAGTTCTGATTAAATCATTCAGGTTGGCGATTTTTTCCAAGATCATATTAACATTATCTACTTCCATTTGCAGGTCTTCGACATTTTGGCGAAAAATAGTTTCCACATTGCCACTAATTTCGTTAAACAATTTATTTACTAACTGAATATTATTTTTTACTACATTGATGTATTCTGCACCACTGGCATCAGAAAGCAAACTTTCAAAAGAAGTCATAACTTCGCTGAGCTGTGCCTGCAGACCTTCATTAATACTCTCATCTAAAATTCCTTGCAAATCATTTAAGCCGGAAACAAAAACATCCTCATAGCCATACTCAGCATTTTCCGTACGATAACGAGCATCCAACGAAGCATCACGCAGTTGTTGAATACCAGTAGCTTCTACCCCATACCCGATTTTAACGCCTTGATTAGAATATTTGCTCTTATAACCACTATCACCAATAGAACGAATATCCAATCTTTGACGAGTATAACCATTTGTATTAATATTAGTAATATTTTGACCGGTTACATCAAGATTACCTTGGGCAGTAACAATACCGCTACGTGCTATGTATAATCCCGAAAATGATGAACGGTTAGTAATCATAACTTACTCCTTCCTACTAGATTGAGCGATTCATCAGATTGCTGCTGTAATTTTTCAATTTTCCTTCACGCAGCAAATCATCTTTACTCTTATCCAGTAATTCCAATTTTTCTTTCACAATTTCTTGGCAACGTTCATTGTTAGCTTTCACCAACTGAACATAACCACTCAATTCGTGATATACATCGCGTAAACGCTGCTGCAAATCAGCATCATCAATTACATCAATCAATTCTTTTAAAGTCTTAGCAGAGGTTTGCAAGCCACTATGCAAACGAACTCTTCTTTGTTCTAGACCCTGAGTTTTTAGAACCATAACTTGTTCTCTCTTCACAAATTCATCCAAATCAAAGTAATGACCAGATAGGTACAAGTTCAATTTTTCTTGTTCTAACGCCGAAAAATCTTTATAGACACGACAATATTCTTCCATAAAAGCAACATATTGTGCTAATTCTTTCTTATCCATTTTCATTCACCCGATGCCCAATATTTGTGCTAGCCTGACACATTTTTTCAACTACTGCCCGGCCAGAAACGGAATAGCTCCCTGCCTTAACTTGCTGCTTAATTCTTTCTACTCTTTCAGCTCTCATTTCCATTAACTGCGCATCAGTTATTTCTGGTTTTGCTTGTGCTGCAGAAGAAAAAGACACCGTATCACAATTGCGCTTAGCTGTGCCTTTAGCTTTACCAGCTGCTGCACCTGTCTGTAATTGTTTTGTTCTACATTGATTTAAATATTGAAATGAATCTATTCTCATGTTTCTCACCCCTTCATTTAGCGTAGCCGATTGTATCTTGCCCCTGCCATAATTGTATTATTAAAGGCATTGCCATAACCGGCAATTTTAGCAGACCGTACTTTCGCTTCATCTTTTTCTTTCAGTTTTTCTGCTAAAGCATCTCGCTTGCCTATTATATTCATCATCACTTGTTTATCTAATTCTGCCATTTTATTTATTAAACTATTTACTTGCTGATACAGGCGGCAAATTTCTTCCTGCTCAGCATCCCTTGTTGGAACAGCCAGCCACTGTTCAATCTGTTTACTGCTGGCGGGAGACCAACGTATCGCCTGCAAGCGTTTGACGATGTTCTCCCGTTCAGCCATATAATTTTCTATAGAATTATCTTCCAGTAAATCTTGTTCTATTGAGGCTTGGCTGAGCAGTTTTTCCGTACAGCCAACCAGCGCCGTCATTTCATTAAACATATATGTCAGCTGTCGTTTCATCTGCCAGCTCTCCTTCCTCACTATTGTCCTTGACTAATTTTATTTGCTTCTTTCCAAGTATCCCGTAAGTCAGTAACCATTGGAATAATAGCTTCTATCATAGTCTTATCTTTTTTGATATTTGCTTCTACTAATTGATATTTAAAGAAATCATATAAACGAGCCAGCTCTGTTGAGATAGGATATTTAGGGTCTAAAGTCGCCATCAAATAATCGATAATATCCTGTGAACGTACGATAGCTTCATGGGCTTGAATAGTATCATTATCTTCGATAGCAATTACTGCCCTGCGCATGCGTTTAATCCACTCATCATAAAGTAAAATCAGCAACTCACCTTTAGTCATAGTATTAATTGACTGTTGTTTATATTGCTGTAATTGAGTTCCGTAACCGTAAGCCAAAACGACTCCTCCTCACCTTTTCTTTTTCGTCAGTTTTACTGACCACTATTATTCATACCCAGCATCGAGGCTATATAAGAACTGGTCGAATTTAATTTAGATAATGCCTCTTCCATCGCATTAAATTTATTGTAATATCTGTTTCTTTCCATTTCTAATTTGTCTCGCAAACGGTCAATTTCGCTGTCGATAGAAACCATTTTTTTAGTCAGCTGATTATCACCATCAGTTCTGTCACCGGTCAAACCAGCAATTTGCAGCAATTTACCTTTTGGTGTCCCAGTATAAATCATATCTTGGAAGACATCGCTTAAGCGCTGCATTAAACCATTTTTCTCTGTTCTTTCTTTTCGTAATGCATTACTTTCCGCTGTACCACCTATTGTAGCTGAATAAATAATGCCGGAGTCATTCTTAGTAAAGAGATTGATTAAGTTGGCAGCATCATTGTTTAAAGCATTAACAAAAGTTGCTTTATTTAATTCCAGCTGACCATTATTTTTCTTACTGGAGGTGCTGGTATTTACTGTAGTAATCCCAAACTGTGCCAGTAAAGAACCATCAACAGAAGTATACATTGTCGAACGTAGAGAAGTTAATAAACTACTTAAAGTAGAATCATTATAGAGTAAACCTTCCTTAGCTTTTGCCTCCCAGTTTTTAATTTCTGTTTCGGACATAGCTTCTTTTTCTGCGTCTGTTAAAGCATAATAATCTTTATCAGGTTTTTCGGTAATCATTGTATGAATAGTATTGATGATACCATTATATTCATCAATAAATTCCTGCATCTTTTCAACTACACCATCAGTATTATTATCCACTTTGAAAGAGATAGCCTCTTCTTCTGTATATTCTTTGACAAACTCCATTGTCAAATCATTGAAGGTCAGGCTGTTACCAGTGCGTTCAACTTTCGTTTCTACCCCGTCTATAGTTAAGGTAGCTGTCATGTTTTGCCCTGCTTCTCTAGTTGTCACAAAACCGTTCTTTGTCTGGCCTGTATAGCCAAACAATTTAGTACCAAGTTCGCCACCTAAAATAATACTTTGACCTGCTTCTTTCGCTTTAAAAGAGAAAGTGTTTTTAGCTGCATCATAAGTCAGCTGCACACCGTAATCACCTTGATTAATGGTATTTACCATTTCATCTAAAGTAGTAGTGCCTGCAAAAGATAACTCTTTGCCATTGATGTTTAACTTATACTGTCCATCTTCAGCTGTTAAACCTAAAAGTGAATGTAAATCTTGTAAAGTATGAGCACCTGTTACCTGAGTATCTTTGACAGTTACCGCTTTGCCATCAGCAGCGTTGAAAACAATTTCATTACCTTGGAAAGCTGCTGTAACTACCCCTGCCCCAAACTCCACAGCCAATTTTCTGTTAATCGCATCGGCTATATAAGCATTATTTCTTTTGCCACCACTAGAGGTATATAAATCACTACCTTCAAGTGTAGATAAGGAAATTTCTTTAGTCACACCACCGACTGTAACTGTAAAAGTTTTTTTACCGTTAGTTGCCAGTAAACCTTCGAATAAGCTGTCGCGATTTACACTGTCTTTTGCTGCTAAAGCAGGATTGGTGTAAGAATGTTCATCCTTGACATAACCAAATAATTCTTCTGCCAAGCCACCCGACATTTCAATTTTTTGGTCAGCACCTGTTGATGTAGTTTTAAAACTAAAGGTTTTGTTAATAGCCGAGAAACTAGCTGTCACTCCAGTGAAACCACCGTTGATTTTTTTCAAGACATCACTAATGGTATTTTCTTCGGTAAAAGTCCAACTATTACCATTAAGTGTCAAATCATAAGTTTTCAATCCATCTTCATTTTCGCCGCTAGCTGTCAGTCCCAAGCTGCCTAATGTATTATTGACAGTTACTTGAGTACCATATTGTTTATCAATACCGAAAACATCACCACCGGCACTTACAGCGAAAGTGGAAGAACTATTAACAACATTAAAGGTCAAGTTAGAATCCATTGTCACTAAAGCTTTGCCATTATTGTCAACAAATTTATCGGCCAAAATATCATTTAACTTAGCGGCAATTTCACTATTACTTTTAGCTTTACCATCTTCGCCAACAAAATCAGCTTTATCTAAAGTGACTGTTTCTGTTTTACCGTCTAAGTAGAAAGTTACCTCTGTCTTACCTTCTTCATTCCACTTAAATTCTTCTAAACTTGTTCTCTTAATTTGCAATTTATTTACTAAATTGTTATTGGTACAAGTAAAGCTGGCTGCTTTAGCCAAGCTGCTAACTTCTTTAATTTCAACAGCTGCTGAATTTTCAATAC
>JAFXJE010000082.1 GCA_017532485.1 Peptococcaceae bacterium
AATCAGGAATTAAGGCACTGATTTGCAAATCAATTTCCACTTGTTGTTGATTTTGACGCTGCTCACCCTTTAATTCCTTAATCGCATCATCCAACAAATTGCAATAAAGGTCAAAGCCTACTGCTGCGACCTGTCCAGATTGCTCTGCCCCAAGAATATTACCGGCACCACGAATTTCCAAGTCACGCATAGCAATCTTAAAGCCTGAACCCAACTCCGTATATTCACGAACTGCTGCCAAGCGTTTTTCTGCCAATTGGCTCAAAGTTCTATCTTTTTGATAAGTCAAATAAGCATAAGCTACACGATTGCTTCTGCCGACACGTCCTCGCAGCTGATAAAGCTGCGCCAAGCCCATTTTATCAGCTTCATCAACAATCAGCGTATTAGCATTGGCAATATCAATCCCTGTTTCGATAATCGTCGTCGAAATAAGCACATCCGCCTCATGATTAATAAACGCCATCATGATATTTTCCAGTTCCTGCTCTTTCATTTGCCCATGACCAACCAAAATCCGTGCTTCCGGCACCAACTGACTAATCATTTCTGCCACTCGGTCTAAGTCGTCAATCCGATTATGCACCAAAAAGACTTGACCATTTCGCCCCAATTCACGCCTAATAGCATCTTTAATCAACTCAGGCGAAAACTCGGCAATATAAGTCTGGATAGGATAACGATCTTGTGGTGGAGTTTCGATAATACTCATATCACGAATACCCACCAAGGACATATGCAATGTCCTTGGAATAGGCGTAGCCGACATGGTCAAAACATCAACCTGCGTACGCAAGCCCTTTATTTTTTCTTTATGAGTTACCCCGAAACGTTGCTCTTCGTCAATAACCAACAAGCCCAAATCATGATAGCTGACTGATTTATTAAGCAATTTATGGGTTCCAACTACAATATCTACCGTTCCTTCCGCCAAGCCTTCAATTGTCGCTTTTTGTTCTTTGGCTGTACGGAAACGGCTCAACATCTCTACCTTTACACCATATGGTGTAAAGCGTTCGACAAAAGTATTGTAATGCTGCTGAGCCAATACAGTAGTTGGCACTAATATCGCCACCTGTTTGCCATCATTAACAGCCTTAAAAGCTGCCCGAATAGCTACTTCTGTTTTACCGTAACCAACATCACCACAAATCAATCTATCCATTACTGTCGGCCGCATCATATCGCGTTTTACTTCTTCAATCGCCTTTAATTGGTCCTCTGTTTCTACATATGGGAAAGCCTCTTCAAACTCTTTTTGCCACTGGTCATCAGGCGAAAAACTATACCCTTCTTGGCTTTGCCGTTTAGCATATATTTTCAGCAATTCTTCGGCAATTTTTTCTACCGAAGCTTTAACGCGGCTCTTCGTCTTTGCCCATTCACCACTGCCCAGCTTATTAACCTTAGGTGCTTTACCTTCCCCTACAACATATTTTTGCAATAAATCAAACTGCTCTACTGGAATATATAATTTGTCCTCACCAGAATATTTTACAATCAGATAATCGCGCTCTACATCGGCAACCGTCAATCGTTCAATCCCCAAATAACGACCAATCCCATGGTTAAGATGAACTACATAGTCACCAATATGCAAATCATCTAAATGAGCAATTTTTTGCCCATCTTCTTTAAATATCTTTTTATTAACCCGTTTCTTTTGCTGCTGAAACACTTCTGTTTCGGCAATCAAAACTAATTTACTTTGACTAAATTGTGCCCCGTGGCTGATATTGCCTTTCAAAAGATAAATATGAGCTGGCGCTGCATACTTAGGCGAATCAATCCAAGTGGCTGTTAAATCATTTTCCTCCAGCATTTGCTGCAAACGCTGTCCCTTGGTAATCGAAGTCAGCAAAATAATAACCCGATAATTTAAGCGTTTCCAATTGCGCAATTCATCCAACAACAGTTGTGGATTACCGAAAAACGGTGGAATTGTTTGACATTCCACTGTATACATTTTATTTGTTTCACACTGAAATACGGAGGCTTTTGGCAAAAGAGAAAAGCAAATATGCTCTGGTTGCTGCAAAATACTTGCCAAGCTGTTCAAATCATAAAAATACTCACTTTGTCCAGGCAAAACGCTGCCTTTTGCCAAAAGGTCGGCAAAGCTATTCAGCCTTTCCTTTTGCTGATGTTCTTCTGCCTCTTGGATACGGTTAGCCTCATCTAAAACTACCAAACAATTAGCTGGTAAATAATCTAGCAAAGAAACTGCTTGTGGGAAGAAATAGTTTTGATACTGCTCAATCCCAGGGAAATACAGACCCTGCTGTAATTTTTCCAGCAATTCTCCTACTTTACTTTGCAAGCGTTCTATTGGTTCACGATTTTTCTTGCCCTTGAGTTGTTCCAGCTGTTGTGCAAATTCTTCCCGAATTTGCACCATACCATGTTGACGCTGTTCATCAGTCAGGAAAAACTCTCTTGCTGGCACTAAAGTAAACTCTTGAATTTTTTCAATCGAGCATTGTGTTTTCACATCAAAAGGACGCACAGAGTCTACTTCATCATCAAAAAATTCCAAACGCACTGGATTATTTTCGCGTGGTGAATAAATATCTACAATTCCCCCACGCACAGCAAATTGTCCAGGCTGTTCTACCTGTTCCACACCCTCATAGCCATAATCCACCAAGTATTTACGCAGCTGTTCTGGTTCAACAACATCACCAACGCGCAAAGTTTTAATTCCTTGTCGCAACATAGCCGGTGGTAATAATTTTTTACTCAAACTATCCATAACTGTAACTACAATAGTTCGCTTACCTGCCTGCACCTGCAGCAATCGCGTCAATACCTCCACGCGTTTACATTCAAGTTCATTACTTTGTGCTAAAACTTCATAGGGAATCATTTCCAACGCAGGAAAATACAATACATCATCCTCTGGCAATAGTTGGCTCAAATCTTCCCAAAGCTCTTTCGCCCGTTTTGAAGTATCACAAATAGCCAGCAAACAATCTGTCTGCCGGCTGTCAAATAACGCTGCTGTCACTAAAGTTCGCTGTCCCTCATATAAACCATAGATGGCCAGTTCCTGTTTTTGCTGTAGAATATCCTGTAAATGAATAATCTCTTGGTCTTGTTGTAAAAATGTTAATACCGAATTTGTTTTGGCGGTCATTTCTTCCACCTCATCTTCCTTCGCATTATTTCTTTTTCACATTATATTTATTCATCGCCGGCTGAATACCTTCCTGCAGCCAAAATTTTGTCCCCTCTACTGCCAAACGCACTGCCTCATCTACTTCAGCTTTAGCTGTCGCACCAAAAGGTGTAAGCACATAATCTTTCGTCTCATTTTTGCCTCTGCCAATGCCCAGCTTCAGACGGTCAAAATCATTGGAATTTAGATGCGAAGCAATGCTTTTAATCCCATTATGACCACCAGCACCACCGCCTTGCTTAAAGCGAATCATACCCGGCTCCAAATCTAAATCATCATGAATAACTATAATATCATCAATTTTGTCATTATAATAATTGAGCAATTGAATAACTGCCTGCCCGCTCAAATTCATATAAGTCTGTGGTTTAACCAAAAGTACCTTTTTACCTTCCCAAAAACCTGTTCCGGTTAAAGCTTGACATTGTTTTTTTTCCACATCAATATTCATTTCTTCGGCAATCTTATCAATTACCCAAAAACCAACATTATGTTTAGTTAATGCATATTCTTTGCCTGGATTGCCTAAGCCAACAATCATATACATTAAGACATTCCTCCTCATCTACACACAAACAGGGCTATCACCCTAAGGTAACAGCCCTTAATTTACTTCTTATTTTACCCCAAAATCCGTAAGATTAGTCAAACAATTCACTCACAGAACGGTCTTGATGGATACGCAAAATAGCTTCCCCAATAACAGGTGCTACGGACAATACTTTAATCTTGTCAATGCGTTTTTCTTCTGGTAAAGGAATAGTATTGGTTGTTACCAACTCATCAATTGGGGAGTTGGCAATACGCTCAATAGCAGGACCAGATAATACAGGGTGAGTACAGCAAGCAGAAACAGATTTTGCTCCACGCTTAATCAATGCTTCAGCACCACCGGTAATAGTACCTGCAGTATCAATCATATCATCGCACATGATTACATCTTTACCTTCAATATCACCAATCAGGTTCATTACTTCAGCTACATTTGGTCTTGGTCTGCGTTTGTCGATAATTGCCAAAGGCACACCGATATGCTCAGCTAAATTTCTAGCTCTAGCTACGCCACCCATATCAGGAGACACAACTACCATGTTGCTGGTGTCTTTCTTTTTATAATAATCTGCCAAAATTGGCAAACCGTACATATTATCTAACGGAATATCAAAGAAGCCTTGAATTTGAGCAGCATGTAAATCCATTGCCAATACTCGTCTTGCACCAGCTTGTGTAATCATATTAGCAACCAATTTTGCTGTAATTGGTTCTCTACCTCTGGATTTACGGTCTTGACGTGCATAACCATAATAAGGAATAACAGCTGTAACTCTTCTTGCAGAAGCTCTGCGCAAAGCATCCACCATAATCAGTAATTCCATTAAATTGTCATTTACAGGTGTACAAGTAGACTGAATAACATAAGTATCTGTCCCGCGAACACTTTCATCAACAATTAAACTGATTTCACCATCGCTAAACTGTTTCACTTTAGCTGCACCAATCTTCACACCAATATAATCAGCGATTTCTTGCGCTAATTCAGGATTAGCGTTACCAGTGAAAATTCTCAGATTTTTGATATCATTTTCTGCCATTTTGATAATCCCCCTGTCCCACTATAGATATTTCTGCATTAATATTATAATACCTAATCTGCTCAGGAAACTCAACCCATATTTCGCCTTTATCTCGTTATTTTTTCTTTTTTGACCAATTTTCCTTCACTTTTAGCTCTGGCCTAGTCAAGGCCAAACTCTCTGCTGCTACATCTCTAGTAATCGTCGAACCAGCACCTACTGTTGCCCCAGTACCTACCGTTACAGGTGCTACCAAATTTGTATTGCTGCCGATAAATGCATGGTCTTCAATAACCGTCTGATATTTATTGACCCCATCATAATTACAAGTAATCGTTCCACAGCCAATATTAACTCCAGCACCTACCGTTGCATCTCCCACATAAGATAAGTGTGGAATTTTACTGCCTTCTCCGACTTGCGCTTTTTTCACCTCGACAAAATCACCTATCTTCACTTTATTTGCCAAAGCTGCACCTGGGCGCAAATATGCAAATGGTCCAATCTTACATTCATCACCCACTTGACATTCCGTTAAAACACTTTGTTGAATATCATTGTCATTTCCGATAATACTATCCACAATGCGACAATTGCAGCCGATGATATTACCACTGCCAATCACAGTTTTGCCACTGATAAAAGTACCTGGATAAATAATCGTATCTCTGCCGATTTCTACCTCTGCATCAAGATAGGTCTGAGCTGGGTCGATTAAAGTTACCCCTGCCAGCATTACCTCCTGACATTTTCTTTGGCGTAAAATTTGCTCAGCTTGTGCTAACTGCACCCTTTGATTTACGCCCAAGCTTTCCGTAAAATCTGCCATAATATAACCGCCCAGCTTTTTGCCCTGACTTACTGCCAAACTGATTAAATCCGTCAAGTAATATTCCTTTTGGGCGTTATTGGTAGTCAGCTTAGTCAAATTTTCTTGCAAAAATTGTTGGTCAAAGCAATAAGTCCCTGTATTGATTTCTTTAATCAATTGCTGTTCTGCTGTCGCATCTTTTTGCTCGACAATAGCTTGAATAGCACCATCAGCACGCACAATTCTTCCGTAGCCAAAAGGTTCGTCGGTAGTCGCTGTCAGCAGGGTAACAGCATTTTGCTCCTCTTGATGCTGCTCCAGCAATTTTTTCAAAGTATCTGCTTTCAATAATGGTGTATCGCCACAAAGTACCAAAACGGTCTTGCCCTCCACAGGCAGTAATGGCGCTGCTTGCATAACTGCATGGCCTGTCCCCAATTGTTCGTGCTGCCAAGCTACTTGTACCTGACCACGCAAAACATCTTCGACCATGTCACCACCATGACCTAGCACAGCAATTTTTTCCTCTACGCCTGCTTCCTGTAAAGCATCAATCACCCATTGTACCATAGGTTTCCCTGCTGCTTTATGCAAAACTTTTGGCAGAGAAGACTTCATTCTTGTCCCCTGCCCCGCAGCCAAAATTATCGCCGTAACACTCATTTATATCTCTCCTTAAAACCATTACTTCTATAAGGTTAGTGTAGCATATTTTTTAAACTTCTAACAGTATTTTTATTTTCTAGATGTAATTTTATTGCACCGTCTATACTTTTCCTCTATAATGATTTTATTATAGAATTACGATTCGGAATACTATTAAATCCAATAAAAAGGAGTTGTCTCATGATTATTTTAGTCGTTAACAGTGGTAGTTCCTCATTAAAATTCCAGTTGTTAAACATGAATGATGAGTCTATCATGGCCAAAGGTGTTTTAGAAAAAATTGGTCTGTCTGATTCCATTTTCACTCTGAAATATCAAAATGAAAGCCACACCGAAGTATCTGCTATCGCCAACCACGAAGCAGCAGTAGAGATTATGTTAAATGCTTTACTCAGCCACGAAGCAATCGGTCTGAAATCTTTAGAAGATATCAATGCCGTTGGCCATCGTGTAGTCCAAGGTGGCGACAGTTTTGACCGCGCTGTTATTATCAACGATGAAATCAAACAACAAATCAGCGATTATGCCGTCATGGCACCTTTACACAATCCTGCTCACTTAGCAGGTATCGAAGCTTGTGCCAAAAGTATGCCAAATACACCACAAATAGCAGTATTTGATACAGCTTTCCAACAAACTATGGAACC
>JAFXJE010000083.1 GCA_017532485.1 Peptococcaceae bacterium
CTTTGCACACAGTCCTCTGAGATGTATTTATGAAGCTCATCAAGCAGGTTTTCGGAGACAACCACTTCGTAAAAATATTTTATAATGTCTTTGTTGCTCATTGCACATCTCCTTCGTCAAATTCTTATTTATCGTTCAGTTTACTTTATCATATTTTCCTGTTCACATCAATGCTTGGTGAAATTGCCGGAGTTGGAACCCATCAGTCCAAAAGGTAAAAGGGAGTATATTTTCTTTTAAGGTAAAAAACCTCGCCAAGTGTTTTTATGACACTTTGGCGAGGTTTATCATTTTTACTTATTTACTTATTTTTTGTCTGGTCTGCTGCCTGGTTTAATTGCTGGGATTTTACCTTCTTTGCACATTGGGCAGTCTTTTTCTTCATAAGTTGCAAATTCAAATTTAATTAAGGATTGGTATGGTACTTTTAATTTTACAGTGTTGCCTGCTGTACGGTCAATGATAGAGCAAGCAGCAATTACTTCTGCACCCATACCTTGTAATAAGTCTACTACTTCTTGAGCAGAGCCGCCTGTAGTGAATACGTCTTCAGTAACGATTACTTTTTGACCTGGTTCTACGGTGAAGCCTCTGCGTAAAGTCATTTCACCGTTTTCGCGTTCTGCGAATAATGCAGGTACATCTAATGCTCTAGCTACTTCATACGCTACTAAGATACCACCGATTGCAGGCCCTACTACTAAGTCAGGTTTGTTATCAGCAAATTTTTCTGCTAAAGCGGAGCATACTTTTTCTGCTAATCTTGGGAATTTTAATAACTGAGAGCATTGTACATAATGACTGCTGTGTAAACCGGAAGTCAAACGGAAATGACCTTCTTTTAATGCCCCTGTTTCTTTTAAGATACTTAATACTTCTTCATTTGTTAATGCCATGTTTATTTTCCTCCGATTTCTTCAAGAATTTTTAATGCTGCTTCTCTTGGATTTTCTGCTTTAGTAATTGGTCTGCCTACTACCATATGGTCTACACCGATAGCAATAGCATCTGCAGGGGTAGTAATCCGTTTTTGGTCGCCTTTGGCTGCCCAACTTGGACGAATACCCGGACAAACTGTGATAAAGTCCTGACCACACTGTTCCTTAATCCTTGTTACTTCATGAGGTGAACATACCACCCCTGGTAAGCCGGAAGTTTGACATAACTTAGCCAAATTCAGAGCAGATGTAGCAATGTCATCTTTAAAACCTACTCTGGCAATACCAGCTTCATCAAAGCTAGTCAGAATAGTTACACCAACCATTTTTGGTACTTTCACATTCAAACGAGCACATACCTCATTGATTGAGTCTAAACTCATTTTCATCATCTCGGAACCACCAGAAGAATGGATAGTAAACATATCTACACCAAAAGAGGCTACCCAAGCTGCTGCCTGTGCTACAGTATTTGGAATATCATGGAATTTTAAATCTAAAAATACTTTTTTATTTTTTTGCTTCAAATAATCAACTACGCTGCCTCTGGTATTTAAAAACAATTCCAGACCTACTTTATAAAAACTTACATCATCGCCCAGTTCATCTACCAAAGCTCTGGCTTCGTTTTCAAAAGCGTAGTCCAATGCTACAATCAGTTTGTCTGACATTCAGCTCGCCCCCGTATTTTAGACTAATTTCTCATCGCGATAAACCATTTTGCCCGCTTTAATGACCATTTCAGGCCAACCTGTTAATTTCATACCACCAAAAGGTGTATTTTTACCTTTGGAGTAGAATTTTTGTGGTTCTACGGTCTTTTCTTGGTCAGGGTTCAAAATAAGAATATCTGCCATTTTACCAGCCTGCAATGTACCTTTGTCAATCTGTAAAATTTCAGCTGGTCTTCTACTCATTATTGTGACAAATTCTTCCTCGTTTAGCAAGCCTTTTTTTACAAAATTTGTCCAAATAAGTGGCACTGCTGTTTCTAAACCTACAACACCATTAGCTGCATAAGCATACTCTACTTCTTTTTCTTGTTGAGCATGTGGTGCATGGTCAGTTGCCACACAATCAATAATACCTTTCTTTAAGCCTTCAAAGACAGCCAATCTATCTTCTTCCTTGCGTAAAGGTGGATTTACTTTTGTATTAGTGTCATAACCTCTTACTGCCTCATCTGTCAATAATAAGTGATGTGGTGTTGTTTCAGCTGTTACTTTTACGCCATCAGCTTTTGCTTTCGCAACTAATTCTACACCACCGGCTGTACTGACATGAGCAATATGCACGCGACAACCTGTCAGTTTAGCCATGGCTAAATCTCTGGCAATAATTAAATCTTCTACTTCATTAGGAATACCAGCTAAGCCTAATTCGGTACTTACAATACCTTCGTTCATCACACCACTGCCTAATAATTCCTTATCTTCACAGTGAGAAATCAATAATGCATTAGCCATTTTACTATAATCCATAGCTCTCCGTAATACACCTGTATGTTGAACAGTTTTACCATCATCACTAAATGCCACAGCACCTGTTCTTTTCAGTAAACCCATTTCAGTAATTTCTTCACCTGCTAAATTTTTAGTGATAGCTGCAATTGGATAAACATCAGCCAAACCATATTTAGAAGCTTTGAACATAATGGATTCGATTACTGCTTCATGGTCAGCTACCGGATTGGTATTTGGCATACAAGCGACAGATGTAAAACCACCGTGAATAGCAGCCTGTACCCCTGTTAAAATAGTTTCTTTATGCTCATCACCAGGTTCACGCAAATGAACATGCATATCAACAGCACCAGGCATAACAATCATGCCGCTGGCATCAACAATTTCTGCACCTTCCACTACTAAATCCTTACCAATTTTCTGAATCATGCCATCAGCTACAAAAATATCCTGTACTTCATGCAATCCCTGTGATGGGTCAACGATTAAACCGTTCTTAATTAACATCATTTTGATAACCTCCCATCATGGATAATAACGCCATACGTACAGCCAAACCATTTTCAACTTGTTCATCAATTACAGACTGAACCCCGTCAGCAATTTCACCACTGATTTCAATACCACGATTAATTGGACCTGGGTGCATTACTAAACAATCAGGTTTGGCTAAGGCTAAACGTTCTTCTGTTAAGCAATAGAACGCAGCATATTCACGCACAGATGGGAACATCCCTGCTTTTTGGCGTTCTAATTGGATACGCAGCATCACGATAACATCTGCATCTTTAACAGCCTCATTCATGTCATAAGTTACAGTTACGCCTAAATCTGCTGCATGAGAAGGCATCAAGGTAGGTGGCGCACATAATGTAACATCAGCACCTAAAGCACGGAAGCCCCAAACATCGGAACGAGCTACACGACTGTGCAGAATATCACCGACAATAGCAATTTTCAAGCCTTCCAGACTGCCTTTCTTCTCGGTAATGGTAAACATATCCAACAAAGCTTGTGTTGGATGCTGATGTGCACCGTCACCGGCATTGATAACTCTAGCCTTTACATTTTGAGCTAATACCTCGTGAGCACCACTAGCACCATGGCGCATAATAATTACATCCGGTGCTAAACGGTCAATTGTCTTAGCAGTATCCTTTAAGGACTCACCTTTTGTTACACTACTGCTGCTGGCAGAAATATTGACAACATCTGCGCCTAAATATTTGCCGGCAATTTCAAAAGAAGAACGAGTTCTTGTACTATTTTCATAGAACAAATTAATTACAGAACGCCCTCTTAAAACAGGATGCTTCTTATCTTCTCCTGCAATAACCGTTTTCATTTCTCTTGCTACCGCAAAAATTTCCTGAATTTCATCTACGCTTAAATCGCTTAAACTCAGCAAATCCTTTTTTGCAATCGCCATACCGATATACCTCCTCTAGAATAATGTTACAAAAAAACCGAGCCTTTATCCCAAGGCTCGGCAAAATACACGTTACCCTAAAATAACGAAACCGACAGACTCACCTTGACAGCCTCACGGGACTGACTTAAAGGATAAAGTGTTCTCTTTTCTGCATTATTATAGCAATTTCTTGGCTTTATTGCAATACTATCAAGACAGGTAATTTTTGCTATTTTCTGTGGCTATTTATCATATTTTTTGTTATAATAGTAGGGCAAAAATTATCCTAAGGAGGAATTTAATTTATGGAAAGCCAAATTCGTGATATTGCATTAGCACCTCAGGGTCATCATAAAATCAACTGGGTTAAAAATCATATGCCAATCTTAAATCAATTGGAAAAAGAATTTGCCGCAACTAAACCTTTTGCCGGCAAAAAAGTAGCTATTTGTCTGCACTTAGAAGCTAAAACTGCTTATCTTGCTTTAGTAGTTCAAGCTGGTGGTGCCGAAGTTTCTGTAGCTGCCAGCAACCCTCTTTCTACTCAAGATGATGTAGTTGCTGCTTTAGTAGACAGTGGCGTGACAGCTTTTGCTTGGCATGGTGCTACCGAAGAAGAATATTTTGCCCATCTTGAGGCTTTAGCTCAAACTAAGCCTGATTTGTTCATTGATGATGGCAGCGACTTAACCAGCCTATTACACAGCAAACATCCTGAACTTTTAGCCGATATTATCGGTGGCTGTGAAGAAACTACTACTGGTATCATTCGCCTGCGTTCTATGGCCAAAGACAACGCTTTACGTGTCCCTATGATTGCTGTTAATGATGCTATGACTAAATATTTCTTTGATAATCGCTACGGCACAGGTCAATCTGCGTGGGATGCTATTATGCGCACTACCAACCTTGTAGTTGCTGGTAAAACTGTTGTTGTTGCAGGCTATGGCTGGTGTGGTAAAGGCGTGGCTATGCGTTCTAAAGGTTTAGGGGCTAATGTTATCGTAACTGAAGTTGACCCAATCAAAGCTATTGAAGCTTACATGGACGGTTTCCATGTAATGAAAATGATTGATGCAGCTCCATTAGGTGACTACTTCATCACTGTTACTGGTGATAAAAATGTTCTGACTAAAGAACATTTTGCAGTTATCAAAGATAAAGCTATTATGGCTAATGCTGGTCACTTCGATGTGGAAATTGATAAAGTATCCTTGGCAGAAATGACTGTAAGCCATGCTCCAACAAAACCTAACATTGAAGAATATGTTTTTGCTGATGGTCGCAAAGTATATCTCTTAGGCGAAGGTCGTTTGGTAAACTTAGCTGCGGGCGATGGTCACCCAGCTGAAATCATGGATTTAACTTTCGCTTTACAAGCGTTATCCTTAGTTCACGTTCTGACCCATCCTGAATTAGAACCTGGTGTTCATTCTGTACCAAAAGACATTGATGAACGTGTTGCTCGTTTGAAATTAGAAGCTTTAAATATGACTATTGATACTCTGTCGGAGGAACAGGCAGCTTATCTGAACAGCTGGCAGGTATAATCTCAACAAGGAGGTTACATCTTTGTTTAAACTTACCTTTATCTGTTTAGACACCGAAACTACGGGACTGGACGAAACAGCTGAAATTATTGAAATTGGTATGGTTAAAGTGGTCGACGGACAGATTGTTGACCGCTTTAATCAGTTAATTAAACCACTAAAATCAATTCCGGAAAATATTACACAATTAACAGGAATTGATAATGCTATGGTTTGTGACCAGCCTTCTTGGAGTGAAGTGGAAGCACAAATTCTTGATTTTATTGGAGAAGATTTATTGGTTGCCCACAATGTCAGCTTTGATCGCAGCATGCTGGAAAGACATCTCGGTCGTATCCTGCCTAACAGCTGGTTGGATACCCATGATGTAGCCAAAATCTTTTTACCTTCTTTGACCAGCTACAAATTAATCAGTATTGCCGGTGCTTTAGAGGTTAGTGGCAACGGTTTTCATCGTGCCCTTAGTGATGCAGAAATTACAGCTGGTGTTCTTTTAAAATTAATTGAAAAAGGTTGTACTGTTGACCCTTTCACTTTGCAAAAAATTATTACCGTTTTTCAGCCTGAAGCTTCTGCTGCTTCCTCTATCAAAGAAGAAAACGGTCTTATTCAATTTTTAACATTACTTCGTGCTTATGTTACTGGTCATACAGTAGTTGCTGACCAAACTCCTATTGCAGAGGAAAAAACTTATGGTCAGAAACCATTGCTCACATTTGACCAAGTAAAAGAGTTTTTTGAACCTAATGGTCTTTTAAATCAA
>JAFXJE010000084.1 GCA_017532485.1 Peptococcaceae bacterium
AGCTTTTGCTTCAGCCATATCAATAAAAGCGCGTCCTCTTTTAATGACCATATAAATAGTGTAACCGGCGACATTAAAAATGACTACACACATGAGATATTGGGATAAAGGGTCAGCTTTTTCTGGATGCAGCATATATAAGACACCAAAAATAATTGTAATTAAAACCATTTGTACTTGGGTATAACGAGGCTCTAAATAGAGACCTGCTAAACCCAACAGGGCTAAATAAAGAGGAAAGTCATCACTGTAAAAATTACCACTATTGGCAGAAATGATGAAAACCAAGAAAACTAAGGCTATAGATAAGATGAATTGTTTAGAATAATCACTCATCTCGAGCTTGTTCATAATTAAAACGATAACTGAAAATACAGCCAGACAACCCCCGATAATTAAGGCACCTTGATAGCTGTGGGACAATAGGTTTTTAACCAAAAAAATACCTGATACAGCAAAAGTAAGATACATCATAATTTTGAAAATAGCTTTTGCTGAGGCAGGAGGTTTATTAACTTTTTCTTTGGTCATAAAAAACACTTCCATTCGTAAAATATAAATAAGTAAAATAGCCCTAGGTACAATATATTACTAAAAACAGGATAAGTCAACCCAATTAAGACAAGCTGTTTTTTCTTATATTTTTAAAAATTTCTTTCTTTTTTGAGCTTAATCTAGTACAATATAAGATAGAGTTTTTGTGGGGGTGTGACGGAATGAGAAGTATGACAGGTTATGGTCGTGGTGAACGTGAAACTGAAAAATGGCAGATTGTTATCGAGGCTAAAGCAGTTAATCACCGTTATAGTGAAGTAACCATCAAACAGCCCCGTCAGCTGTTGGCATTGGAAGATCGAATGAAAAAAGTAGTAGCAGAATATATCGAACGTGGAAAAATGGATGTATTTGTTCGGATGCAGGAAAATGCTGAAGCGGGACATGCTGTAAATCTTAATCGTGAACAAGCTGCGGCGTATCATCAAGCACTGCAGGATATGGCAGAATATTTAGGAGTAGTTTATACACCTGATGTTTACCGCTTGGCGCAAATGCCTGATGTGATGGCTCAACGTGAGGAAGAGACAGATGTAAAAGAGCTGTGGCCAGCAATTGAAGAAGCTTTGAGAGAGGCATTGAGTTTGCATGTAGAAATGCGTGAGATTGAAGGTAAGCATATTCAAGAAGATATGCTGCAAAAAATAGCTGTAATGGAAAGTTTGGCTCAACAAGTAACAGAACGCAGTCCACAAGTGCTGCAGGAATATCAGGATAAATTAAGGGCAAGAATAGAAGAATTGTTGGAGCAAATTCCACTAAATGAAGAGCGTTTAGCCCAAGAAGTAGCTTATTTTGCTGAAAAAAGTTGTATTGATGAAGAATTGGTGCGTCTGCAAAGCCATTTTGCTCAATTCCGGCAAATTGTACAGCAAGAGGGCAGCATTGGGCGTAAGTTGGATTTTCTTATTCAAGAAATGAATAGGGAAACTAATACTATCGGCTCAAAAGCTAATGATTTACAGACAGGCCGTTTAGTTGTTGAAATGAAAAGTGAATTGGAAAAATTACGCGAACAAGTTCAAAATATAGAATAAGAGGTGGCAAAGATGCAGGAACAGGAAAAAAGGGGCATACTATTAGTATTGTCCGGGCCATCAGGAACTGGTAAAGGTACAGTTTGTCAAGTGGTGTGAGAGGAAGTACCTTTAGCTTTTTCAATTTCCGCGACCACACGGAAGCCTAGAGAAGGCGAGGTCCACGGGAGAGAATACTATTTCTTAACCGAAGAAGAATTTTTAGAACTGCGGGAAAATGATGGTTTGTTGGAATGGGCACAGGTTTATGATCGCTATTATGGTACACCTCGAGCTGCAGTAGAAGAAACTTTAGCAGCAGGAAAAGATTGCTTGTTGGAAATTGATACTCAAGGGGCTTTACAAGTGCGCGAAGCTAGTGAAGAAGCAGTTTTAGTATTTATAGCACCACCTTCCTTGGAAGAATTACGCAGACGTTTAACTGGACGGGGTACAGAAAGTGCAGAAGAAGTGGAAAAACGTCTAAGTTGGGCGAGTGATGAAATCGCCTTAGCAGAAAAATATGATTACATCATCGTAAATGAGGATGTGGCAACTGCGGCAGCTGAATTAAAAGCAATATTAACAGCTGAAAAATGCAGGACAAAACGAGGAAGTAAGAGAATTAATTAAAGATATGGATTAAAAAAATGGAGGTTAGGATTATGGTAGAACCAACAATTGATAACTTAATGGAAAAAGTAGATAGTAAATATTCCTTAGTAGTGGCAGCAGCAAAACGTGCTAGAGAATTGGTAGATGGTGCAGAGCCTTTAGAAAAAGGTCAAGCTAGCAAACCAGTTACAATTGCTTTAGAAGAAATTGGTGCCGATAAAGTTGTTTATACCCAAACAAAAGAAGGGATTAAATAAATGAGAAAGATTGTTGTTGGCGTTACTGGAGGGATTGCTGCGTATAAAGCAGCAGAGCTGGTCAGCCTGCTGCGAAAAAAAGATTATGAGGTGCGCTGTGTGATGACGGAGCATGCTCAGGAATTTATTACGCCGCTGACCTTGGAAACTTTATCCGCCAATCCGGTAATTACCGATTTGTTTGCCAAAGAAAAGGAATGGAATGTGGAACATATCGCCTTGGCAAACTGGGCAGATTGTTTCTGCATTGTGCCGGCAACAGCAAATATTTTAGCCAAAGCAGCTCATGGGCTGGCTGATGATTTTCTCAGCACATGTTTACTGGCGACGAAAGCGCCGATAGTTTTTGCTCCGGCAATGAATGACCAAATGTATCTTCACCCGGCTACGCAGGAAAATATGCGAATTTTGGAGCAGAGAGGATGTCATTTGGTAGAGCCGGTAGTAGGAAATTTGGCTTGTGGGACAAGTGGTAAAGGTAAAATGGCTAGTCCAGAGACGATTGTGGCGTATTTGCAAACTCTAGGACAGCAGGATTTGGCAGGATATCATATTTTAGTTACAGCAGGACCTACCCAGGAGGCTATCGATCCAGTGCGTTACCTGACTAATCACAGCACAGGTAAAATGGGTTATGCGATAGCTGAACGTGCCAAACAGCGTGGGGCAGAGGTAACTTTGGTAACTGGCAAAACAAATTTACAGCCGCCTGTCGGAGTTAAGGTAGTTTCTGTAGTGTCAGCTTGTGACATGGCAGAAGCAGTTTTTGATTTGTTTGAGCAGCAGGACATTGTTATCAAAACAGCAGCCGTAGCTGATTACCGTCCAAAAGTGGTAGCTCAGCAAAAGATAAAAAAAGGCGAAGGTGAATGGCAGATTATTCTGGAACGTAATCCTGATATTTTGGCAGAGCTTGGTAAGCGCAAAGGAAAACAGCTCTTAGTTGGCTTTGCAGCTGAAACTAATGATGTGGAAAGCTATGCTCAAGATAAATTACAGCGTAAAAATTTAGATTTTATAGTTGCAAATGATTTGACTGAAGCGAATAGTGGCTTTGGTAAGGATACAAATCAAGTGATTATTTTTGGTAGAGATGGGAGTCGTGAAGTCTTGCCTGTCTTGGCGAAAACAGAAGTAGCAGACCGTTTATTAAATAAAGTAGTGAATAAACTAAAGGAGCGAAAAGATAATGCGTAAGTTTTTTACTTCCGAATCTGTAACAGAAGGCCATCCTGATAAAATGGCTGACCAAATTTCTGATGCAATATTAGATGCTATTATGGCTGAAGACCCTATGGCTAGGGTAGCTTGTGAAACTTTTTTAACTACTGGTATGGCTTTAATTGCCGGAGAAATCAGTACAAGTTGTTATGTTGATATGCCGAAAATTGTGCGTGAAACTATTAAAGAAATTGGTTATACCAATGCAACTTATGGTTTTGACTGCAATACAAGTGCTGTGTTGACTTCTATTGATGAACAATCTCCGGATATTGCAATGGGTGTAGATAAAGCTTTAGAAGCGAGAAATGGTGAAATGACTGATGAAGATATTGATGCTATCGGTGCTGGTGACCAAGGGATGATGTTTGGTTATGCAACTAACGAAACCGACAGCTATATGCCATTGCCTGTTTATTTAGCTCATGGTTTGACCAGAAAGTTAGCTGAAGTAAGAAAAAATGGTACTATTCCTTACTTATTGCCTGATGGTAAATCTCAAGTAACTGTTGAATATGAAGATGACAAACCTGTACGAATTGATGCAATCGTAATTTCTACTCAGCATAAAGAAGAAGTTGCTTTAGAACAAATTCGTGAAGACATCATTGAAAAAGTTATTAAACCTGTTTTACCAGCAGAATTTTTGGATGAACAGACTAAATATTACATCAATCCTACTGGCCGTTTCGTTATCGGTGGTCCACAAGGTGATACAGGCTTAACAGGTCGTAAAATTATTGTTGATACTTATGGTGGGATGGCTCGTCATGGTGGTGGTGCTTTTTCTGGTAAAGACTGCACAAAAGTAGACCGTTCTGCAGCTTATGCAGCTCGCCATGTAGCGAAAAATATTGTAGCTGCTGGTTTAGCTGACCGTTGCGAAGTACAATTGGCTTACGCTATTGGGGTAGCAAGACCAATGTCTGTTTTGGTAGAAACCTTTGGTACTAATAAAGTTGAGGAAGAAAAAATTGTTAAGGCTGTAGAAGCAACTTTCGATTTGCGTCCAGCTGGAATTATTAAGGAATTGGATTTGCGTCGTCCAATTTACAAACAAGTTGCTGCTTACGGTCATTTCGGTCGTAATGAATTAGATTTGCCATGGGAAAAATTAAACAAAGTGGATGAATTAAAAGCAGCAGTTGCACAAGCTTAAACTGAGGAAATGTTTCAGTTAGTTATCTCAGTCACTGCCTGATCAGGAATATCGGGCGTGTTAGCTCCCCTTTGCTCGACGAAAACATGTCGAATAGAGGGGAGCCTTTTTAACAAAAATTGGGGCATTTAGTTAAAGTATTTAAGAAAAGGAGGTGGGCTTGATGTTTGTTCAGGTAGCAGTAGAAAGAAAAAGTGGTACCTTGCAGGATATTTTATCTTACTTTGCACCGGAAAAAATAGCAGCTCACCTGCGCTTAGGTACTAGAGTGGCTGTACCTTTTGGGCATCAGGAAATCCAAGGTTATATAGTAGGTTTTGCTCCACCTGAAAAAGAAATTAATTGTCGTGAAATAAGTGCTGTGCTGGAAGCAGAGCCTTTATTAAGCGCTGAATTGGTGGAGTTGGCAGTATGGGTCAGTGGGTATTATTTGTGCTCTTGTTATCATGTTTTACAATATATGCTGCCAAAAATAGTACGACCTAATGAGGAAAAATATTTAACTTGGTGTGGTGATGATGAACTGGCTATTGCCCGCGCAATATTTTTGAGTGAAAAGGCTCAGGACTTGCTGCAAAAAATTCAGCACAAGCCTTTAAATACAAAACAAATTCAGCAGCAATATGGCTCGGACGGCGAGGTAATAGCAGCTGAATTATTAAGCAGTGACTTAGCAGTGTGGCAAAGCGTGGCGAGAAAGTTAAAGGTGCGCAGTTCAGAATATCAATACTATAGTTTAATAACAAAAGATGAGTTTGAGCAGGAAAAACTGCAAAAACAATTAAAAAGAGCTAAAAATCAAAGAGATTTATTAAGATTATTAACTTATGACGGCCCTAAAACAGCTCAGCAGCTGCGTGGATATTGGCAGCAATATGCTGTAGTAGTTAAGACTTTGGAGAAAAAGGGCTTGGTGGGTAAAAATAAAATAGAATATGAAAGTAAAATCAATCCTTTGCTAAAAAATGAAGTGGAAATTACTTTAAATGAACAGCAGCAGGAGGCTTTGCAGAAGATAAAGCAAGCTTTACATAGTGGTCAGAAGGAAACATTTCTTTTGCATGGCATTACTGGCAGTGGTAAGACAGAAGTATATCTGCGTGCTTTGCAGGAAACTTTAAGTCAAGATAAAGGTGCTATTGTTTTAGTGCCAGAGATTTCTTTGACACCACAATTAATTGGTAGATTTAAGTTATTCTTAGGTAGTCAGGTAGAAGTTTTGCACAGTAATTTAGCTGATAAGGAGCGTTATGAAGTTTGGCAGAAACTGAATAGTGGACAAGTGAAAGTTGTTATAGGTGTACGCAGTGCCATTTTTGCTCCAGTACAAAATTTAGGTTTGCTTATCCTTGATGAAGAACATGAAACAACTTTTAAACAAAGTGAACCAGACCCACGCTATCATGCTCGTACAGTAGCTATGCAGCGGGCAAGCATGAATAAGGCAGTTGTTATTTTAGGCAGTGCTACACCAGCGATAGATAGTTATTTTGCTGTGCAAAATGGTGAATATCAATTATTGGAATTGACAGAACGAGCCAAACAACAACCTTTGCCACAAGTAGAAGTTGTCAATATGGGCAGAGAATTTCAACAAGGTAATCGCAGTATATTTAGCACAGCGTTACGGCAAAGTATAGAGGAAAGCCTGCAAAAAAACGAACAGGTTATTTTATTAATGAACAGACGAGGTTTTGCGACTTCTATCCTTTGTCGCGAATGTGGTCATACTTTGACTTGCGAAAAATGTTCCATCGCCTTAACTTACCATAAAGACAGACAAATTGCTAAATGCCATTATTGTGATTATTTGGAGCCAGTACCACAACGCTGTCCAGAGTGCGGCAGTTCATTTATTCGTTATATGGGTTCGGGTACGGAACTGGTGATGGAGGAAATTGCGCGCAGCTGGCCATGGGTCAAGGCTCTGCGCATGGATATGGATACTACGCAGCAAAAGGATGCTCATCAGAAGATTTTAAGTACCTTTGCTAGTGGTGAAGCACAAATTTTAGTGGGTACGCAAATGGTTGCTAAGGGTTTAGATTTTCCCAATGTCACAACCGTAGGGATGTTGGCAGCTGATTTAACTTTGAATTTGCCTGATTATACAGCAGCGGAAAAAACTTTTCAGCTTTTAACTCAAGTGGCTGGTCGTGCAGGGCGAGGCGACAAAAGAGGTCGTGTAATCGTGCAAACCTACAATCCAGAGCATTATAGTATCAGTTTGGGACAGCACCATGATTATCAAGGCTTTTATGACAAGGAAATCAAAAATAGAGAACTCTTGAATTACCCGCCTTTTAGTAAAATTATCAGAATTTTAGTGTCGGATTATACACCAAGTGGGCCGCAGGCTGTTTTACAAGAATTAGCAGCTGTACTTCAAGAACATTATCCTGAAATTGAACAATTAGGCCCTGCTGAGGCACCTATTGCTGTTATCCGCAAAAGGTATCGTTATCAACTCTTGCTGAAGCATCAGGATTTAGAATTATTAAGACAAGCTGTGCAATATGGGCAAAATGTGTTGAATCTATCAAGAAAGAGTAAAACTTTGCGCTTACTTATTGATGTTGAACCACAAAGTGTTTTATAGTATGAGAGGGAGGAATTTATTATGGGTATTTATAATGTTGTAACTAAGGAAGATAAAATTCTTCGTCAGCCATGCAAACCTGTACCGGAGGTAACACCAAATGTACAGAAGCTGTTGAATAATATGCTGGAAACTATGTATGCTACTAATGGTGTCGGTTTAGCGGCTCCACAGGTAGGCATTTCCAAAAGAGTAATCGTTGTTGATGTTGGTGAAGAAAGGGGCAACGGTGCTTTAAAATTAGTTAATCCTGAAATTATTGCTTACAGTGGTACGCAAAATGGACCAGAAGGCTGCTTAAGCTGTCCTAATATTTACGGTGATGTTATTCGCCATGAAAAAGTAACAGTTAAAGCGTTAGATGAAAATGGTCAGCCAGTAGAAATTCATGCGGAAGGCTTTGAAGCCAGAGCTTTACAACATGAAATTGACCATTTGAACGGTATTTTGTTTTTAGATAAAGCAACAAATATTGAAATAGTGGAAAACAATTAATTGGAGGCGATATCATGCGCATTGTATTTATGGGTACGCCTGATTTTGCCGTTGCTTCTTTAAATGCTTTAGTGGAAGCAGGACATGAGATTACAGCCGTAATTACCCAGCCTGACCGACCAAAAGGGCGTGGTAATAAAATGGCTTTTCCAGAAGTAAAAACAAGGGCGTTGGAATTGAAGATACCTGTTTACCAGCCTGAAAGTGTAAAAGATGAAAGCTTTTTAGAATTACTGCAAGAAATGGCACCAGAGGTTATCATAGTAGTAGCTTACGGCAGAATTTTGCCGGAAGCCGTCTTAAAATTGCCTCCTTATGGCTGCTTAAATGTTCATGGTTCATTGTTGCCTGCTTATCGTGGGGCTGCACCAATTCAAAGAGCTGTTTTAAATGGTGACCGTGAAACAGGGGTAACAATTATGCAGATGGATTTAGGCATGGATACAGGGGATATTTTAACGCAAAAAGCGATAGAAATTACTGATGAAGATACAACAGGCACTATGTTTGACCGTTTGGCAATTCTCGGTGGTGAGCTGTTAGTGGAAACTTTAGTTGAATTGCAGGCAGGCAAAATTGTGGCAGTTCCACAGGATGAAACACAGGCTACTTACGCAGAAAAAGTGTTGAAGGCTCATGAGGTAATTGACTGGCAGCAAGATGCAGAACAAATTTTCCATCAAATTAGAGGTTTGGCACCGACGCCGGGTGCATATACTTTGCTTAAAGAGCAACGAATTAAAATTTGGCGCAGTCGTTATCAAGAGGAAAATAGTGGGCGACAACCAGGTGAGATTGTTGGTGTAACACCAGAAGGCTTTTTAGTGCAGACAGGACAGGGTGTTTTGGAAGTGCTGGAAGTACAACCGGCAGGGAAGAAGACCATGCCTGCCAAAGCTTTTTGCAATGGTGGAGCTGTCATCGCAGGCGTAAAACTTGGTGAATAACGATGAATAAAGGTAAAAAAAGAATTTTTATTATCTTAGGTTTAGTCACAGCTTTAGTCTATGCGGCGATTTTTGGAGTTTTATGGCTTTTAGTAAGCAGTTCCTCAGATTTTATTCGGCAAATTACTTTAATTGCTTTAATGTCTGTTTTTGTCTTGCTCTTGTTAGGTGCTGTGCTGGGTGTAGGTGGTTTAGTTTTTGGTTTGTTGTGGGGCAAAGAGTCTAAGCAAATTCAAAAAATAAGCCGCAGCTTTATGGAAATAAGTTATCCTGGAGTAGTTCGGATAGGTAAGTTTTTGGGAGTAACACAAGAAGAAATTCAAGATTCGTATATTAAAATCAACAATCAAATGACTGTAGCCAGAGGTCAACACTTTGCACCGTCGGAGATTTTGATTTTAGCACCACATTGCTTACAAAAAACAGATTGTCCACATAAAATTACAATAGATGTGCAGAATTGCCACCGTTGTGGACGCTGCAGTGTCAGTGGTTTGTTAAAGATTGCTGAAGAAAATGGCGTGAAGCTGGTTGTGGCCAGTGGTGGTACTTTTGCCAGAAAACTGGCGAAAGAATTTCAACCGAAAGCAATCGTGGCTATTGCTTGTGAACGTGATTTAACCAGTGGTATTCGTGATATGAAAAATATACCTGTTGTCGGTGTTTTGAATGAACGCCCCAACGGACCATGTTATAATACAACAGTTCAGTTGTGTAAAGTGCAGCAAGCAATTAATTATTTTTTGCAAGCTGAAGAAGATTAGGAGGTTTTTATATGTTTTTTTGGGATCCAACAATGATTATTTTGATTCCCGCTGTAATTATTACTGCTTACGCACAAATGAAGGTGCAATCTACTTATCATAAGTATTCGCAAGTAGCTTCTAAAAGAGGAATGACGGGTGCTGATGTAGCACGCTATATTTTAAATCAAAATGGCCTTTATGATGTGCCGATTGAAAGAGTGGCGGGAGAATTAAGTGACCATTATGACCCAAAAAGCAGAGTAGTGCGTCTTTCTGCTGGTGTTTACGGCAGTACCTCTTTAGCTGCTTTAGGTGTAGCTGCGCATGAAGTAGGCCATGCTGTGCAGCATGATACAGGATATTTACCATTATATATTCGCAGTACAATTATTCCTGTGACACAGTTTGGTTCTTATCTGGCAATACCGTTATTCTGCATCGGCTTATTTATGGGAAGTCCAATGCTGGCAGAATTGGGTGTTCTTTTATTTGCAGCTATCGTATTTTTTCAAATGGTTACTTTGCCGGTAGAGTTTAATGCCAGCTCTCGTGCTTTGGCAACTTTAAGTGGGGAAGGCTTTTTAGATGAAACAGAGCTGCAAGGAACTCGCAAAGTTTTGAGTGCAGCTGCTTTAACTTATGTTGCTGCTGCTCTGATGGCAGTTCTGCAATTAGTTCGTCTGTTAATTCTTTCTGGCGCTTTAGGTGGTAATGATGACTAAAATAAACAGTAGAAAAATTGCGTTACAAATAGTAGTGCAAGTCAATGAAGAAGGGGCTTATGCTAACTTGGCGTTAGACAAAGCCCTTTTGGCTTATCCTGATTTAGATAGACGTGATCGTGGGCTAATTACAGAGATTGTGTATGGCTCTGTTAAATATCGGGGTCGACTTGATTATTTACTTAATCAATATGCCCAAACTAAAGTAAATAAAATGAATATTTGGGTGCGAAACATTTTACGGACTGCATTGTATCAGATGCTTTTCTTAGATAAAATTCCTGTTTCGGCGGCAGTAGATGAGGCGGTGCGTTTGGCAAAAGAAAAAGGTCCTAAAGGCAGCGACAAGTTTGTCAATGCTGTCTTACGCAACATTGAACGTAACCGAGAAAATTTAACTTATCCACATAAGGGTAAGCAGCCGGTACAATATTTGTCTGTTTGGTATTCATTTCCACAATGGCTGATAGAACGCATGGTTAAGCAATATGGTGTCAAACAAACTGAGCTGTTATGCCAATATTTTAATGAGCCGGCGCCTTTGTGGATTAGAACAAATACTTTGAAGATTAACCGAACAGAATTACAGCAGCAATTAAATGAGCTGGGCCTGACTACGGTAATAAGTGAAAACAATGCAGAAGGTTTGAAATTGACGCAAGGTGTAAATCTGCATCAATTGGACTTATTCCAACAAGGTTATTTTACGGTGCAGGATGAAAGTTCCATGTTGGTAGCGGGGACAGCTGCACCACAGCCGTATCAAAAGGTTTTAGATGTTTGCAGTGCTCCAGGTGGAAAAACCACTCATATGGCGCAATTAATGCAGAATACGGGTGAGATTACAGCTTGTGATATCCATGAGCATCGTTTATCTTTGATTGAGGAAAATTGTCAGAGATTAGGCATTAGTAATGTGCAGACTGTACTGCAGGATGGTTTGTTGCTGCATGAAAGATTTGCGGCAGAAACTTTTGATGTGGTTTTGGTGGATGCTCCTTGTTCAGGTTTAGGTGTGTTGGGCAGACGCCCTGACTCGCGCTGGAGCAAACGAGCTGGTGATATTCAAGAATTGGCAGCTATTCAAAAAGGAATTTTGGCAGAAGCTGCAGCTTTAGTGAAACAAGGCGGTACATTGGTTTATAGTACATGTACTATCGTGCCGGAAGAAAACGGGCAGCAAGTAGCTGATTTTTTGGCTGCTCATCCAGACTACAGTTTGGAACATGAAAAGCAATATTTACCTTTTGTTGATAATATGGACGGTTTTTACATTGCTAGATTAAAAAGGGGTTGAGCCTAGGCTCAACCCCATTTTTTATCCACACATACAAAGTGGTTTTAAATGTTCATTTGTTTGTACGAGCTCACCATTGTATTCAACCATTGGATGAGCATAGTCATTTTCACGGATAAATTTGACGGTAGCGATAGAGCCGTCAGAAAGCAGGACATCACGACCGGTCAAATTGCGAGAGAACTCTGATAATAAAACATTCATGACAGTAATATCAAAACGCGAATATTTATCGTTAGAAAATTCTTGCAAAATCTCGAAAGGCGAGAGTGCATTTTGGTGATAACGATTGGAAACCATAGCATCATAAGAATCGGCAAT
>JAFXJE010000085.1 GCA_017532485.1 Peptococcaceae bacterium
GCAGTGGACGGTAGCCCTGTGTAGGGGGTGATTATATGGTTACTTATGATGCACTGAGTTGTATGTTTACATTCGGTATGCTGCTAGTTGCCATGTTCGCCCTGATCAGTGGCAAAAAGTAGCTAGCAGCCCTTATTTTTGGGCATAAAACTACCCCGTCCTCTCCTAGAAAAGTTGACGGGGTAATTTACCTTTAAAGCTTATATTCTAGGGCTGTCGTCATGCAACAGCTCTTTTTATATTTATATACTAGCATTTACAAATTTATTCGTCAATAAATATTTATCCTTACCGTTATCTATGTTAAAATAATTTAATAAAGATAGGGGGAATGTTATGCTTTTGTTATCAGCTAATCACATCTGCAAAAATCATGGTCTGAAGGTTATTTTGGACAATGTTACTTTGAATATCCAGCACACAGATAAGATTGGTTTGGTCGGTATCAATGGTACCGGAAAGTCTACTTTGCTGAAAATTCTGAGTGGCTTTATGCCAGCAGATAGCGGAGAAATACAGACTTCTAACCAATTGGTCATTGAATATTTGCCGCAAGACCCTGTCTTTGATGAAGATGCTACTGTGCTGCAGCAAATTTTCCGCGGCACATCACCGTTTATGCAAGTGCTGCGTGATTATGAAGAAACTGTGCAGCTTTTGGAGCAAAATCCTACAGATGAAAAGTTGACTCAACGCTTGATGCAGCTGAATGAACAAATGGATGAGCATAATGCTTGGCAGCTGGAAAGTGAAGCTAAAGCTATTTTGAATAAACTTGGTATTCACCAGTTTGATGCCAAGGTGTCAACTATGTCTGGTGGTCAACGCAAGCGTATTGCTCTGGCTGGTGCGTTAATCCGCCCTTGCAATCTGCTTATTCTTGATGAACCGACCAACCATCTAGATAATGACATGATTGAATACTTGGAAGAGTTATTGAAAAATCGTAATTGTGCTGTCTTGATGGTTACCCATGACCGTTATTTTTTAGATAGAATTACTAATCATATTGTCGAATTAGACAAAGGTAAATTATATACTTACGAGGGCAATTATGAACGCTTCTTGGAGTTGAAGCTGCAGCGTGAACAAGAGCAGCAGCGTATTCACGAAAAAGAACGAGCGTTATATAAACAGGAACTAGCTTGGATGCGTAAAGGTGTCGAGGCACGCAGAACAAAACAGAAAGCTCGGATTGAGAAATTTCACGAACTGGAAGATAATCTGGCTAGCGTGCAGGAAGAAAAGAAAGAGCTTTCTTTCCAACATTCTCGTTTGGGCAAAAAGATTATTGAAATGGAGCATATCAAAAAAAGTTTTGGGGACAAAGCTTGTATCAATGATTTGACTTATCATGTAGTGCGTGATGACCGTATTGGCATTATCGGGGATAATGGTTTAGGTAAATCTACTTTGCTGAATATTATTGCCGGTAAATTGCAAGCTGACAGCGGTACGCTGGAAATAGGTGATACCGTAAAAATCGGTTATTATACCCAAGATAATCGGCATTTACCATTAGACATGAAGATTATTGATTATATCAGAGAAAAAGGCGAATATATCCATGTCAGCGACGGTACTTTGGTTTCGGCAGCAAGGATGTTGGAGAGATTTTCTTTTTCCTCGGCACAGCAATATAGCTTAATCGGTTCACTTTCTGGTGGTGAAAAGCGTTCTTTATATTTGCTGGGCGTACTGATGGAAGATGTTAATGTCCTGCTCCTTGACGAGCCTACTAATGATTTAGATATTCAGACCTTGCAAATTTTAGAAGATTTTCTCGACCACTTTGCCGGACCTGTAATTACCGTCAGCCATGACCGTTACTTTCTTGACCGTACTTGCCACCGTATTTTTGCCTTTGAAGGCAATGGTGTCGTAGATATCCATGTAGGCAATTACAGTGATTATGCAGAACGTAAAGCAACGCAAGAGCCTGTCGGTAAAGTGACAGAAGCAACTGCTGTAAAAGAAAAGTCAGGCGACACTCGCGTACGCCAAGAAAAGATTAAATTTACCTACAATGAGCAAAAAGAATTCGACACTATCGAGGACGATATTGCGAAATTAGAAGAAAAAATAGCAGCTTGCGAACAAGCTATGCTAGCTAATAGCACCGACTTTGTTAAGCTTAATGATTTGACCAAAGAAAAAGAGCAGCTAGAAGAACAACTGCTGCTCAAAATGGAACGCTGGGAATATCTCACCGAAAAACATGAGCAAATACAACAACAAAAGAAATAAAGAAAAGAGGTTGGGACAAAACTAAGCCTCAAATAAGGAAATCCGTAGATTTTTGGAAATCAAACCAAAAATCTACGGATTTTTTCGTAAAAAATAAGAATCCTCTTTCAAATATGTTAAAATAAGTTCACC
>JAFXJE010000086.1 GCA_017532485.1 Peptococcaceae bacterium
ACAAGTTCGTCCAAATCCAAAGGTTTCACCATGTAGTCATCAATCCCCAGTTGAAAACCTTTTTGTTTTGCCGGTAAATCATCACGTGCCGACATAAACAGAATAGGAATTGTTTTATTCACGCGTCGCACTGTTTCGGCAAATTCAAAACCGTCAATATCCGGCATCATAATATCCGAAACAATCAAATCATATAAATTGTTATACATTTCATTATATGCGTCATTGGCATGCAGACAACCTTTTGCCCGAAAACCACTATCATTTAGATAAGTACAGACAACCTGATTTAATTTCACATCATCTTCCACTACTAAAATATTAACCATGTGCTACTCTCCTTTGTGTAGACGCCAACAACGCCAGTATCAACAATTTAATATGACTATTCCATTCTATCTTCGCGTTCTTGAGCCAAACGTTCTTTAGCTTCTTCTACTGTTTCGCCATCTTTTGTTAAGAAATTGTCAACAAAGCTGTCTACTACTTTGTCGAAACCACCAACAACGCCTTCTTCAATTTTTTTGTAGCCGCCTACTACACCATCTTCAATTTTTTGATAACCTTCCACTACATCTTCAGCTAAATTTCTCACAGAATTCACCAATTTAGATTTTGCCATAATAAATCTCTCCTCTTTTAATATTTAATATTTTTAAACTTCTACTTCACTTGATGTGCTTAGTATAAATAATAAATATTTGCAGAGTATTTAACTTTTGTTAAAGTTTTGTTAAACGCTATTCTATTTCTTATCAAAAAGCATTCGGCGTTCAGTGGAGTGACGCATCATTTTTCGCATACCTTCAATATCCTCGACTTCAAGCATTGTTTTCAACTCATTAAATTTATCAATAAAAAGGTTCATTTGTTCCAACAGGGCTTCTTTGTTCGCCACAAATAATTCACTCCACATCAAATCATTAATTCGAGCAATACGAGTAAGGTCGCGGAAGGAGTCCCCTGTAAACTTCTCCATATCATCTTTATCATTGCAGGTCATCAGAGTAATGGCTATACAGTGAGTTAATTGCGAAAGAAAACCAATCATTTCATCATGTTCTTCTGGTGAAAGGGTAGTCACATTGGCAAAACCAAGCAATCTACCTAACTCCATACAGGTTTGAATAGCTTCTGGTGTATTGCGTTCAGTTGGGGTCACAATGTAATTTGCACCTACAAACATTTTATCTGAGCTGTTTTCAACACCATAAACTTCACGCCCTGCCATTGGATGAGCCGCGATAAATTCAACATCAGGGCGAAGCATATCCTGTATTTTATAGACGATACTGCCTTTTACACCAGTAACATCAGTAATAATAGCTCCACTTTTTAATAAACCTTGATTTTGCTCAATCCACTCCACAAAGATATGGGGATAAAGTGCGAAAATCACCAAATCAGCTTCGCCAATAATTTTTTCATCAATTTCTATCGTTCCTTCATCTATCAAATTCTCTCTGAGAGCATAATCTATAGAACTTTGCTCTTTGGTCAGAGCACTTATGTGAAAGCCAAAGCGTTTCAGCACTTTGGCGTAGCTGCCACCTAAAAGTCCTAGACCGACAATTAATATTTTTTTACTTACATCAACTATCATATTGTTTCCACCTCTGCTCCAAGCTTTTTGATATCAGTAAAAAATCCTGGGTAACTCTTTTTAATTGCCTCTGCACCATCAATTGAGCCTCCCGTTTGCGTCAAGACAACAGACATCGCCATGACAATACGATGGTCATTGTGACCACTTAAAATAGTTCCACTATACTGAAGCTCTTGTTGCGGCACAGTTATCATATTGTTGCCAAAAATAAGCCCTCCACCTAGTTTTTGCAATTCTTCATGCATAGCTAAGCCACGATCACTTTCTTTAGCTTTTAAGCGTTCTGTACCAGTAAAAACAGCTCCATTTTTCATAGCAGCCAAAGCAAAAAGAACTGGCCCGAGATCAGGACAATCAGAAATATCCAGTGTTGGACTGCCTTCAGAAATTTGTTTAAAGTAATCTTTATACACTCTGTCACCCTGAAGACTATGTGAATTAAGATTACCTACGATAACTTCGGAATCTAAGTAATTGAATGCATCAAGAAAGGCTGCATTGGAATAATCGCCCTCAATTCTGCCAGAATATGAGTGCATTGCTGATTTACTGACCTTAATTTTATATTCTTCGATAAATTCCACCTCAGCACCAAAAGATTTTAAGGCAGAAATAATCAAATTAATGTACGAACGGCTTTCAAAAGGAGGAATGATTTCAATTAACGCCTCTTCTCCTAAATAAATAAGAGCAAAAATAAGTCCTGTAATAAATTGGCTGCTGACATCACCTTTGAGTTTGTACTCGCCACTTTTTAACTTACCACAAACTGTTACTGCATCACTTGTTTTCTCAAATATAAATCCATTTTGCTGACAAAGTTCTTCATAAATATCCAGCGGTCTTTGCAAAAGTCTTTGACTGCCACGCAAAGTAACTGTTTTACCTAAACATAAAGCGAGAGGAATAAAAAATCTTAAAGTGCTGCCACTTTCACGACATTCCAGAACAGGATTTTCCACTTGCATAAATTGCTGAGGCTCTATTCTTACATTGTCACCATCTATTGTAATTTTTGCCCCTAAGGCTTTTAAACAATCAATACTGGCTAAAATATCCTCACTATAATCTATACCCGATAAAACACAAACTTCTTTTGATAAGGCTGCCCCAATCAAGTATCTATGAGCCATACTTTTTGACGGTGGAGCATCAATATTTCCAGCTAATTGACAAGGTTTAAAAGTTGCTATCATAATATCTGCTCCTCTCGTTTTGCAAGAATATATTCTGCCTCTGCTTTTGCTGTTTGCAAATCCGGCACTATTATATCTGCTGTCGCTTCATAAATATCTTTGCGTTCTGCATACAATTTTTCCAATTTTTCATAAGTATCCGATAATGGTCTATCCTCCGTTGCCTGCAGGCGATTTAGGTCTGCATTAAGAAAAAATAATTTACCATTTCGTTTAAGGCAGTTTACATTTTCTTCTCGCAAAACTGCACCACCACCAGTTGAAATAATGCGACCATTATTTAAGGATATCTCCCTGATTACTTCTGTTTCTAAGTTGCGGAAATAATCCTCACCCTTTTCCCTGATAAGTTCTTTAATTGCACAACCACAACGCTTTTCAATTTCAGTATCAGTGTCAAGATATTCAAATCCCTCTAGATTAAGCAATTTGCCAACTGTACTCTTCCCACTACCAGGCATTCCAGTTAGAACAATATTTTCTTTTGTGGCAAGAACAGCAGCAAATACCTGGTCGGCATCCTCTTTTTGAATTGAAGCATCCAAAAATTTCTCTACTGCTGCAACAGCCTGCATGACCAGCATATAAAGTCCACCCTCAGCTTTTATTCCTCTTTGTCGCGCTTCTAAAATGAGGTTAGTACAAAGTGGATTATAAACAGCATCTATTACCCCTTCTAATTTTTGAAAAGGAGCAAGGGCAATAGGTTGAGACTCACAATCAGGATACATACCCGCAGGTGTAGTATTGATAATTATTTGGGCATCACTATGTTTAGTCATAGCGTCCTCATAAGTTATGTATTCTTTTGTAGCTTGTCTGCTTACCGTTAATATTTCCACAGCTCCTAAATCTGTGGCAACAATGCCTGCTGTTTTGCTTGTTCCACCACTGCCAAGTATTAAAACCTTCTTTCCAGCTGCATCAATGCCTACTTTTTCAATTAGAGCTTTCATACCGTAATAATCTGTGTTATAGCCATGTAATTTACCATTTCTATTTACTATGGTATTTACGGCACCTATTTTTTCTGCGATATCATCTATATAATCAAGATAAGGAATAACCGTTTGCTTGTACGGTATAGTCACATTAATAGCTGCAAATTCTTTTTGAGCAAAGAAAGGGGCTATTTCACTTTCATCTAGCTCTATTAATTCATATTTATAGTCAGCAAGTTTGGCATGAATTTCTTTGGAAAAGCTATGTGCCAATTTTTTACCTATACAACCATATTTTTTCATGGATAAAACCCCTTTCCTATTTAAAATTTATTTGAGCCAATCTGTACCAAATCTCAACGCAAGCATATCACACAGCACTAGTGCAGCCGCTGCATCTTGTACTATTCTTGCCCGATGTACAATCGCAGGGTCATGTCTACCTTTCGGTTCTAAAACTGTTTCCTGCATTTTTTGAATATCTACTGTATTTTGTGGTTTAAAAATTGTTGGCGTCGGTTTGATGACGGTACGAAAAATAATAGGCATACCATTTGTAATCCCACCATTTACCCCACCATTATTATTAGTGGCAGTAACTACTTTGCCGTGCTCTAATTTCAAGCTGTCATTGGCTGCACTGCCTTTCATTTCAGCAATACTAAAGCCTGCACCAAACTCGATACCTTTTACAGCAGGAATAGAAAACATCATATGAGCCATTACGCCCTCAAGAGAATCAAACCAAGGTTCACCAACACCCTCTGGCATCCCAATAATCGCAGTTTCAAGAATACCGCCTACACTATCGCCTTCAGAAGCTGCTGCAAGAATAGCTGCCTGCATTTTTTCTCCACAAGCTTCATCTAAAACAGCAAAAGGCTTAATATTGACCTCATTCACATCCTCCAACAAATTATTAAATTCTCGGTCTGAGATACCTGCACATTTTTTTATATGCGTACCAATATAAATACCCTTTTGCTCCAAAGCATATTTGCAAATTGCACCTGCCGCCACAAGGGCTGCCGTAATTCTACCACTAAAATGTCCTCCACCTCGCGTATCTTGAAAGCCGTGATATTTACATTGGGCTGTATAATCAGCATGAGAAGGACGCACGATGGTTTGAATCTGCGCATAATCGCTGCTGTTGACATTCTCATTCGGGATAAGAATTGTAATAGGTGTACCTGTAGTTTTCTCATTCACTACACCACTGACAATTTTAAAAGCATCTTTTTCTTTTCGTGG
>JAFXJE010000087.1 GCA_017532485.1 Peptococcaceae bacterium
GCTGAAGACTATATAATTTCCCAAGAACCAAAAGCAGGCAGCAAAGTAAAGGCTGGAAGAAAAATTAGCGTGATTGTCAGCAAGGGGTCTGCTCAAATAAAAGTGCCTGATTTAAAAGGTCTGAGTGTAAAGGAAGCACAGGTAGCTTTGGAGAATGAAGAACTTGAACTCGGGGAAAAAATAACTGTAGAAAGTAAAGAATATCCTGCAGGTAAAGTAGTATATCAATCTGTAACGGCTGATAGTAAAGTTACACCGGGAACGGTTATTGATATTATGGTTAGCGAAGGAAGTATTATCTACTTACAGGACTTGACAGGCAAATCTTTGGAGGAAGCGAAAAAAATTATTATTGAAGAAGGTTTGACTGTGGGAGAAGTTACTGAGGAGAGCAGCTTGCAGTATGAGTCAGGTAAAGTTATTAAACATTCGCCGATTTCCGGCACAAGTCTGGATATAGGGGATAAGGTCAATTTGGTTGTTAGCACTGGAAGTGCTGTCGATAAGATTAAAACGGGTGAGATAGCGTTGACTCTTTCTCAAACAGGTCAAATTATGATTCAAGTTGATGATGAACAGGGAATGGCTATTGTTTATAATCAGCAGAAAAAAGCTGGTGATTATGTTTATGAACAATTTACCTATACTGGTTCGGCTCAATTAACGGTGTATTGTAATAATACTGTTATCTTGACTAAAAATTATAAATAAATAGGTGAAAATATGGAAGGAACGATAATCAAAGGATATAGTGGTTTTTATTATGTTTTGGCAGTAGATGGAAACCTTTATGAATGTTCTTTGCGAGGGAAAAATCGACAGAAAAAAGTTAAATTTTTGCCAGGTGATAAAGTAAAGATAACAACGGTTGATGAGAAAACAGGGGCTATAGAAGAAGTTTTGCCTCGTAAAACGGAGTTACTGCGACCAAGTATTGCCAATGTAGAGCAGTTGGTTATTTTGGCTGCAGTAGCTGACCCAGCACCGGATTTACAATTGATTGACCGTTTGACAGTTTTTGCTAAATGGAATAATATTTTACCTGTTATTTGTTTTAATAAAACAGATTTAACTACGGCAGAAGAATTGACACGTTTAAAAGATATTTATGAGCCAACTGGTTTTCCTTTGTATTTTTGCAGTACTGTTACAGGTGAAGGTGTAGAAGAATTAAAGGCACAGCTGCGAGGGAAAATTTCCGCTTTGGCAGGTAATTCAGGGGTAGGGAAATCAAGCATGCTGAATGCTCTAAATGAGGGTGCATGGGAACAAGCAACAGGTAAAGTAAGCGATAAGTTGAAGCGTGGTAAACATACTACTCGTCATGTGGAGCTCTTTGATTTTGGCAATCAGACCTTGATTGCTGATACACCGGGATTTAGTGTGATGCAATTACCAGAGGATATTAAGAGAGAAGAATTGTGCTGGCTCTTTCCTGAGTTTGTGCCGTATTTAGGCGAGTGTAGGTTTGCTACTTGTTTGCACAAAAGTGAACCTCAATGTAAGATTAAAGAACAGCTGGAAGAGGAAAAATTAGCTAAATCTCGTTACGAACATTATTTATTATTTTTGGAAGAAGTTATTGCTCAGGAGAGGAGTTATTAATATGGTTATTATTGCCCCATCTTTATTATCTGCAGATTTTAGTCGTTTGCAGGAAGAAGTAGCAGACATTGAACGTGGTGGTGCGGAATGGCTGCACTTAGATGTTATGGATGGTCATTTTGTACCTAATATTACATTTGGTCCTGGTTTAGTTAAAGCTTTACGACCACATAGTAAATTGTTTTTTGATGTGCATTTAATGATTGAACAGCCAGACAAATATATTGAGGAATTTGCTAAAAGTGGCGCAGATATGATTGTAGTTCATGCTGAGGCTACGGTTCATTTGCATCGAACAATCCAAAATATTAAACAGCAAGGGGTAAAAGCAGGTGTAGCATTAAATCCGGCTACTTCTTTAGCTGCTTTGGAATATATTTTACCTGAACTGGATATGGTTTTGTTGATGAGTGTTAATCCAGGTTTTGGTGGGCAAAAATACATTCCGATTGAAAGAAAATTGCAGGAATTAAAAGCTATGTGTGAACGATTGGGTGTAAACCCTCTTATTCAGGTAGATGGTGGAATTACACCAGAAACAGCGCCAAAAGTAATTGACGCCGGTGCTAATGTCTTGGTAGCCGGTTCGGCAGTATTTGGCAAACCTGACCGTCAGGCAGCTATTGCAGCTTTACGCAGTAAAAATGTTTAGTCAGCAGGCATCCTTATTTAAGGGTGCCTTTTTTCTTGGGAAAAAAGAAAATGAAAGGTATAAAAAAGAAGGATGGCAGTGTTTAGGAGAGAAAGCAGACATTCTAGGAAGACGAGAAATTGAAAATGTCGACCACAGGGAATAAAATCGCCAAAACCTAATCCAAAATAGCAGATGAAACTGAAATAAAAGGCTGTTGGAAAGTCTAAATAAATAAATTGATAATTATCTAAAACACTGCGTAAACCTTGTTGGAAGCCGAAGAAAGCATCAGTCCACAAATAGTAGAAGGCAAAAAGCAGGATTACGGTAGAAACCATAAAAAGTGAGAAAAGGGCAGTAAAAATAATTTTGTTAAGGTCGGATAAATTTTGAATTGAAGAAGTAGTTAAAATAAGCCAAAGAAATTTGTACCAACCGAGGAGGAGGAAGAAAGCAGTTAAGAGACTGGTGAAATAAAGTAAGGAATGATAAGTTTGCAGAAGTTGAGCAGAGAAAAAATATAAATTGAGCAACTGAAAAAGACAGCCTAAAATGAAGGGAGAAAAAGTAAAGAAAGCTCCCCAAAATAAATGATGATACCAAAAGGGATGAAAAAAAGAAAATAGCCAAAAGATAATTAAAAGGAGAGGTTCACTCCAGAAAATTAAATGTTCCATAAGTGTATCCTCTCCTTAAAGTCAATATTACTCTAGGATATGTTTTTAAATTGAGTTTCAGAAATAGTATTATCACTTTTCTGAAAATTAAAAAGTTACTTCTCCGTCATGGTCCAGCAAGGAAGCGTAAGTAAGACCTTGACATAACATTAGGCGATCTAATAATTTTTGTTCTTCTTTGGTGCGAATTTCAACAACTAAATCAAGGGTTGTCGCTGTTATGCTGCGAGA
>JAFXJE010000088.1 GCA_017532485.1 Peptococcaceae bacterium
AATGTAGAAGATGACGGCTGGCAGCCGCCTGCTCGACCTGTCAAAGAAGAGAAAAAAGAAGAGGCAAAGGCAGAAGCAGCAGTTGAAGAAGATGACCCATCAATTCGCTGTATTAAAGGTAATGTAGAAGATGACGGCTGGCAGCCGCCTGCTCGACCTGTCAAAGAAGAGAAAAAAGAAGAAGTAAAGACAGAAGCAGCAGTTGAAGAAGATGACCCATCAATTCGCTGCATCAAAGGTAATGTAGAAGATGACGGCTGGCAGCCGCCTGCTCGTCCAACTAAAAAATAGAAAACAGATAGGTATAGTTTGAAAAATCCTAAATTAATTATGGAGGAAAAATGAAAAAATTAATCCTTATCTTGTTAACGATGACTTTGTTGCTTAGTGGCTGCAACCAATCAGGTCCAGCGAATAAAGTCGAAGAACCACTGGTTAAAGGTACCGATTATGATGTAATCGTTATCGGTGGTGACCCAGAGGGTGTTTGTGCTGCTGTGTCTTCAGCGCGCAACGGCTTGAAAACATTGCTGGTCGAAGATGATGATGCTTTAGGTGGCTTGATGACTTTGGGGATGCTCAATTTTATTGACATTTGTGAAAGTCGCACTGGCTTCATTTTGACTCAAGGCTTATTCATGGAGTTTTATGAAGCTGTCGGAGGGACAGCCTTTGATGTCGAGCAAGCAAAAGCTTTTTTTGAAAAGTGGGTCATGGATGAACCTAATGCTTCGTTAAAATTAAACACAGAAGTAGTTGCTCCGATTATGGAGGATAACAAAATTGTCGGTGTTGTTTTGAATGAAAATGGCGAAGAAAAATCTTATTATGCGGGCAGAATTATTGATGCTACCGTTGATGCTGATATAGCGGCAGCTGCTGGTGTACCTTATACTATAGCTGGTGAAGATATCGGTGAAAAAGATAGACAAATGGGCGTAACCTTAGTGTTTGAACTGTCTGGTGTCGATTGGCCCAAAGTAGTAGATTACTTGGAAAATGATGATAATGCCGGCACAGGTGCTACAGATAAAACAGCCTGGGGTTATACTAGAGAAGGCTATGGTTATGTACCTCAAGATAAATTGATGCGAATGCGTGGTTTTAATGTAGCTCGCCAAGATAACGGTAATGTTTTAATTAATGCTTTAATTGTTTTTGGGGTAGATGTGCTTGATGAAAACAGTAAAGCAGAGGGGATTGCTAGAGCACAAAAAGAATTGGAATATATCATTCCTTATGTGCGCGAGCATTTTATCGGCTTTGAAAATGTAGAATTAGTTAAAACAGCATCTCAGTTATATGTACGGGAGAGTCGTCATATTATTGGGGAATATCAATTAACTATTGATGATGTGTTGGAAAATCGTGACCAATGGGATAAAATTGCTATTGGTGCTTATCCTGTAGATGTGCAGCCAACAGCAACGCAAACTTATGGAACAGTTATCGGCAGTCCTGACCGTTATGCTATTCCTTTCCGTTGCTTAGTGCCTTTAGAAGTTGAAAATCTTTTAGTAGTTGGACGCAGTGCTTCCTACACCTCTTTAGCAGCTGGCAGTGCCAGAGTAATTCCTTTTGGAATGGCAGAAGGTCAGGCGGCAGGGGTAGCGGCAGCTTATTCTTTAAAAAATGAGATAAGTTTCCGTGAAATGACTAAGGATAAAGAGGCTATTGCTCAGGTGCAAAAAGTTTTAAAAGCTCAAGATGCGTATCTTGAAGATTTTGAAGTACATGAACCGTTTATGGACCACTGGGCTTATTCAGGGGTAAAAGTATTACGCAGCATTGGCTTATTAGATGGTGGTTACAGTAATGATTACCGTTTAGATGAGCCGATTGGCAAAGGGCGTTTTATTAATTTGCTTAATAATTGCTTGAAAAAAGCAGGCATGGGAACAGTGAATGTCTATGTTAGTGATACACCGACCAACCAAGAAATCATTGGGACGGTAGCTAAAATAGTTGGCTGCGAGGCTGGTGATTATCAAGAACAGTTAGCTTATTTGCAAAATGACCAAGTGTTGATTACGGCAGAAATGGCTGGTTATTTTGCAGATAAAGATAAACAGCCGCAGGTAGCGGAAGTAGTTATGCTGCTGGCTAATCTTTATCAAAGTATGAGTTATCATTATTTAGAACAAGAAGCCTAGTAATTAACAGGAAAAGATAATTATTGTATTGGAGGAGAAAAAATGATTGAGCGTTTGCAAACCTTGGAAGACAAATACGAAGAATTAAATCAAAAAATGGTTGCACCGGAATTATTAAATAATCCGGCTGAATTGCAAAAATTGGCGAAAGCACAATCCGACATGGAAGAAGTAGTTTTAGCTTTTCGCGAATATAAAAAGGTTGTAAGTGAGTTAGAGGACTCCAAAGCTATGCTGCAGGAAAAATTAGATGCAGATATGGAAGAAATGGTTAAAGCAGAAATCAAAGAACTGAATGAACAAAAAGAAAAATTAGAAGAACGCTTAACTATTTTATTGCTGCCAAAAGACCCTAACGACAGCAAAAACGTTATTGTGGAAATCAGAGCTGGTACAGGTGGTGATGAAGCTGGTTTATTCGCCGCTGACTTATTCAAAATGTATACTCGCTATGCCGAATCTCAAGGCTGGAAGACAGAAGTGATGAACTCCAACTACACTGATGTAGGCGGCTATAAAGAGGTAACTTTCCTGATTGAAGGGAAAGGTGCTTACAGTAAACTGAAATTTGAAGGCGGCGTACATCGCGTGCAGCGTGTACCTGCTACTGAAGCCAGTGGCCGTATTCATACTTCCGCCGCTACCGTAGCTGTTTTGCCAGAAGCAGAAGAAGTAGAAGTAGAAATCAATATGAACGATTTGCGTATTGACGTATTCTGCTCCAGTGGTCCTGGTGGGCAATCTGTAAATACTACTCAATCTGCAGTTCGTGTAACTCACTTACCAACAGGTTTAGTAGTATCTTGCCAAGATGAGAAATCACAGCAGATGAACAAAGAAAAGGCTATCAAAGTATTGCGTTCCAGATTGTTGGAAAAATACCAAAGTGAAGCTCAAGGGGAATTATCTGCTCAACGTAAAGGGATGATCGGCAGTGGTGACCGTAGTGAACGTATCCGTACTTACAACTTCCCACAAGGTCGTGTTAGTGACCACAGAATTAATTTGACTGTTCATAACTTAGATAAAGTATTAATGGGCAATTTAGATGAAATTATTGATGCTTTGATTACCACCGATCAAGCTGAAAGATTGAAAAACGCAGAAGCGTAAAATGCTTATTAGAGAAGCCTTGCAAAAGGCAACAAAGGAATTAGGGACAGAATATCGGCTGGAGGCAGAATTGCTTCTGGCCGATGTTGTTTCTCGTAATCGTGCCGGACTTTTGGCTCATGATGACGAAGAATTGACTACTGAACAGGAACATCAATATTGGGCGTTGGTGGAACGCCGTCGTCAGCATGAACCACTGCAATATATTTTAGGTACAACTAATTTTATGGGAATGGATTTGGTGGTAACACCTGATGTTTTAATTCCACGCTTTGATACAGAAAAATTAGTAGAGCATAGCTTAAAATTGCTGGCTGATTATGAAAGACCATTAGTAGTTGATGTTTGCACTGGCAGTGGGGCTATTGCAGTTAGCTTGGCTAAATATAAGCCACAGGCAGAGGTCTGGGCTTCAGATTTATCGGAAGAAGCTTTACAGGTTGCCGCAAAGAATAATGAGCTGCAGCAAACCAAGGTACAGTTTAAACATGGTGATTTACTGACAGCGTTTGGTGAGGAATTTTACGGTAAGTTTGATGCGATTATTTCTAATCCACCGTATATTACTACGGCTGAGGTTCAGGGATTGCCGGAAGATGTCCTGCAAGAGCCGATGATGGCTCTTTGGGGTGGCGAAGACGGACTTTATTTTTATCGAGAAATAGTTGAACAAGCAGTGGATTATTTGCAGACGGGTGGTTTTTTAGCTTTTGAAATTGGTTTTTCACAAGGTGAGGCAGTTCAAAAATTATTGCTTGATAATGGTTATGAGGAAGTGACCTTACTGCAAGATTGGCAAGGTTTAGACAGAGTAGTCAGTGGGAAAAAGAAAAAATAAATATTTTGCCAAGGGGTTAGTCTAAATTTTCATAAATAGTGCATACTATCTATTAAAGACCGCAGAGGAGGGTTTTTAATGGATTTACTGCAGGAGATTAATGAAACGAAACAGGAATGGCTGAATATGCAAAATGTTTATAATGAGCTGCAAGACCCAAGGCTGATTGATGCTGTGATTTATCGGATGAATGCAGTGGAAAGAAAATACGAATATTTACTGCAGCTGGCTAAGGCAGAACATTTAGTTAATAGAGAAATCTTTGTGCGCTGACATAAAAAAATAGTTGCTGGCATACTATATGATATAGATTTGGCTGAGGAGGCGAATTATATCATGATTGAAAGTATGGAGCAGCTAATAGCCTTACTTGTTTTTTCTGCATTTGTAATATTTTTACTTGCCAAATTATTTGCTTCGCCATTGCAGTCGATGTTAAAGTTAATGCTTAATTCTGTGATAGCTGTAGTCTTGCTGTGTTTTGCTGGTATTATCGGCGAATATTTAGGGATTAATTTTCCTATTAATCCTTTGACGATAGTTTTGGTAGCTATCTTGGGCTTACCTGGGTTAATCTTAATAGCATTGATGAATTTTCTGCTCATTTAAAATAAAAAAACTACCGACAAAATTTACTGTCGGTAGTTTTTTATTACTTGAAGAAACCTTTTAATTTAGCCATAAAGCCTGTTGGTGGGTTGAGCATATTGTCAATTTCTTTTTTGATAATAGCTTCACTCATAGCACCAGGTAAAGCTTCTTTTTGTTCGCCACCCATGAAAAGTACAGTTTGTGGAACGCCCATCAACTGTAAGGATTTGAATGTAGCCAAACCATCATCTGTTTTTACATCCATAGTGTAGAATTTAACAGCACCACTAGCTGCGTATTCATCAGCTACTTTTTCTACAGCTGGTTTTAATTGTTTACAAACGCTGCAAGTTTCTTTGGAGAAAATAACAGCACAAGTTTCTTTTTGTTCGTAAACTTTTTGTTTAAATTCTTCACCATTAATTAAGATTAATTCCATATAAGTCACTCCAGTCCTTGAATAAAAAAATTCTTATCTTAATTGTACTTGATAGAAGACAATTTTACAAATACCTTTTTTGTTTTTTTAGAAAAAATTTTGTCTAAAAATAGAATACCTTATCCCATGTGGATAATAATAATTTTTATACACATAGACAAGCCTGAAAAATGAATTATTCACAGACTTACCCACATTATCCACAGAAAATTGATAAGATAATCCACAATTTATTGTGGAAAAGCTCAAGAAGTGACAAGTAAAGGAGAATGTGATAAACTGAGAAAAAGCTTAAACAAGATAGGTGAGGAAAATGTTGACAGAGTATCGCACAATAACAAATTTTGGTCAAGATGAAATTATTATAGAAAAATCAACTTTTATTGGTTATGCTAAGCCTGTAACAAATGAAGAAGAGGCTTTGGCTTTTATTCAGGAAATTAAGAAGAAACATCGGGATGCTACGCATAATGTGCCGGCGTATGTTTTAGGGGAAAATAATGAAATTCAGCGCTGTAATGATGATGGTGAGCCTTCTGGAACAGCGGGAGTACCAGTTTTGGAAGTATTGAAAAAAGAAGATGTGCGTAATGTAGCAGTGGTAGTTACACGGTATTTTGGTGGTATTAAGTTAGGGACAGGTGGTTTGGTCAGAGCCTACACCAAAGGGGCAAAAATCGCTTTAGAAGCTGCAGGAATTGTTCATCAGGTACTTTATCAAGTAATGTCTTTATCTATTGAATATACCTTATTAGGAACGGTACAAAACCAATTACGGCTGCAGCAGTATGAGGTCAAAGAAATTGTGTATGATGAATTTGTTCATCTTCATGTTTGGGTTCATGCAGAAAAGACAGCTGAGTTTAGAGATTTTTGTATAGAATTAACTAACGGTAAAGGAATTATCGCCGAACAAGGCTTAGCCTATCGGACAGAAACGGTATAGAATTTAAAAGGATATCCACAGGGACAAAGAGAGGCTGGAACAAGAGTTGTGTTCCAGCCTCTATATTTTTTGTTACATTTTTTCAGGAGCAGAAACGCCCAACATAGTTAAAACATTGCGTAAGGTAATGCGAGTAGCATTAACTAAAACAAGGCGAGCTTTTTTAAGTTCAGCATCATCAGTTAAAACACGGCAGCTGTTATAGAAGCTGTGGAATAAGGTAGCTAAATCAGTAGCATAGCGAGCTAAACGATAAGGTTCCAATTCAGCTGCAGCGTAAGTGATTTCTTGAGGTAAATCAGCAATTTTACGAATTAAGTTTAATTCAGCTTCTTCAGTCAATAAAGCTAAATTAGCTTCTGCTGTCGTTGGAACAGGTTCACCAGTAGCTGTTAAGATGCTGTTAATTCTAGCGTGGGCATATTGAACATAATAAACAGGGTTATCGCTGGATTGTTGTTTAGCCAAATCCAAGTCGAAGTCCAAATGGCTGTCAGGATTACGCATGATGAAGAAGTAACGAGCAGCATCTTTGCCAACTTCTTCGATTAATTCTTGTAAAGTAACATATTGACCGGTGCGTTTAGACATACGCACAACTTCACCGCCACGATACAGACGAACTAATTGCATCAACATAACAGTTAAATCTTCGGAGTTATAGCCGATAGCATCC
>JAFXJE010000089.1 GCA_017532485.1 Peptococcaceae bacterium
CGTAACAGCTGATGTGATTATCAACAGTAAAATTACTTGCTCGGGAAATTTGAATTTATCAGGACGGCGTGCTAACTTTATCAGTGGTGAAAGTATGGTTGGCGGTTTAGTTACAGCTCATAATTTAGGTACTGAAAACCGCGGTGATGTTGTGCTCAATTTTGCACCTCGTGACGGGGTGGATTGTACTATTGAGAAAAGTTATAAATCAGCACAGCGGGAGTTTGAAGATGTGCAGCGTAAAGTAGAGTTTTACGTAAATATGTCTAAAAAGATGCAGCTCAATGATAAACATCAGGCAGAGTTTAAGCGCTTATTAGCAGAATATAAAGACTTGGAATCTGATGTGGCTCAACTGAAAGAACAAGTAGACAAGGAACGCAAAAAATTAGAAAGTGCGTATCGTGATTTGGTTTCTGTTGTCGGTACGATGTATGCCGGTGTAAAAATAGTTGTTGGGCATATCGGGTATAGGGCGGCTAATGATGTAGTTTATAGTCATTTTTGGTTGGACCGTGGTGAAATTCACCATGATACAGGTGTAATTTAGTTTACAATGTAGAATCCAGAGGGTGGGAGAAAATCTCATCCTCTTTTTGTTTATAAAATATATGTAAATTAATTGACATTTAACAATAATGGTCTTACAATGAAAATTGTATTACTCTGAATAATACAGTTGATAAAAATTGGTAACAGCGAGGTGAGAAGTTTGGCTTTGATTGAAGCAAAAGGAGTAGTAAAAAAATACAAAGTAGGTAATGAAATCATCACGGCTTTAGATGGTATTGATTTAATGATTGAGGAGGGAGAGTTTGTAGCTATCTTAGGGACCTCCGGCTGTGGTAAGTCCACTTTGCTGAATATGCTTTCTGGTTTGGAACGACCGACGAAAGGTGAAATTAAAATACATGGTGTAACAATTAACAAAGTTAATGAAAAAAATATGGCAAAATTTAGAGCTCAGGAGATGGGTTTTATTTTTCAACAATATAATTTGATTCCTGCGTTAACAGCATTGGAAAATGTGATGCTGCCTTTAACTATTCAAGGCAGACCCAAAAAAGAACGAGTGCAGCGCAGCAAGGCTATCTTGGAAAAATTGGGTTTGGGCAGCCGTTTGAAAAATAAGCCTAGTGAGATGAGTGGTGGGCAGCAACAAAGGGTGAGTATAGCACGTTCTTTGGTGTGCAATCCTAAAATTATTTTTGCCGATGAGCCAACGGGAAATTTAGATAGCAAAACGACAATTGAAATTTTAGAGTTTATGCAGCAAATAGTGCGACAAGAAAAGAAAACTTTGATTATGGTTAGTCATGACTTAGAGGTAGCCATGTACGCTGATCGCATTATTCATATGTTGGATGGCAAAATTATCAAAGTGGAAACAGTTGAACGTAATGAGATAAAAGAGACAGAGGAGGAAAATGAGCAATGAAGAAAAAATTAAGCAGTATCGTTTTGCTAGTGTTTGTCTTGCAATTATTGATGGCAAGCGGTGCATGGGCAGGAACAACTAATGTAGAGGCTGTACCCGCAGAACAGCCAGGAGTGGTAAAAACAGGAACAGATCCATTATGGACATTTTTAGATATTTCAGTGCCTGAAAAGATTTTAATTGGACAAAATTTTGAAATGGTAATTACTGTACGCAATATTGGTACAGGTTCGGGGATATTCCCATCCTTTAAATTTAGTGAAGGTAAAGACAATATGGCATTGTCGCACTTTAGTATTGTTAGTGGTGATGGAGCTGATGGGTATGATCCAATGATTACAGAAATTAAGAGTGGTCAAACGCAAGTTTTTACTATTGTGATGAAAGTAAATAGTGATGTTAAAGAATTGCCTGAAGGTTCTGATTATCAGTTGAATTGTACCATCGGTAGTGCAGATGGTTATGTCAGTGCCGAAGGCAGTAAAGTGGATTGGAGTCAAAAGAGACATCAAGCGACCCAGATTTTGCATTTAAAACCTGTTTATGCATTATCTGAACCTACCTTTATCGTTGATAGTGTGACTTTTAGTCCAGAAGTAACAGCTGGTGTGAAGGAAACAACGGCAACTATTACTTTGGAAAATATCAGTGATACTAAAGCTAATAATGTTGTAGTAACATTAGAAGGCAGTACGGTAGGGCAAACTGGCAAGAAAAATATTATTATAAAAGATTTAACCTCAACAAAACGCTTATATGATGTGCGTGGTAAGCAAAAGGTTGATGTCAGCTATCAGGTAGAAATTAATCCTGACCGCTTGGATAACGAAATGACGCTGACTATTAAATATGATGGTCAATCTGAGCCACAGAAAGAACATATCAATATGCCGTTACCTTTAGATAATACCGGTACAGGCAAAGAACCAAAGGTAATTATCGAACGATATACATTAAATCCAGAAAAAGTATTGGCTGGGAATAATGTAACTTTGAATTTATATATTCAAAATACTAACGCTTTACCTGTTAAAAATATTTCTATCAAATTAGATGTGCCTACTGAAACTACAGGTTCTGGTGGGTCTGTTTCCAGTGGCACAGTATTCTCTCCAGTTAATAGCAGTAATACTTTTTATATTGAACGTATTGAAGGTAAGTCTACAGAAGTAAAAACTATTACTATGTATGTTAGTCCAAATGCTTTGGCGAAAACTTATGTAGTACCTGTAAAAATTTCTTACGAAAATAGCGTAGGTGAAACTTGCCCTGATATTACTGACAATATCAATATTCCTGTAGCGCAGGAGAGCAGAATTGAAATTATTAAGGGTACATTCCCACATATGGGTAATGTAGGTGAGCCAATCAATTTAGATTTGGAATTTGTTAATATTGGTAAAACAACTTTAACCAATTTAAAAATCCAAGCTTTAGCTAATGTATCTTACAATGATGACTCTATCTATTATGTTGGTACTTTTGATGTAGGTGCAACTGATGAATACAATGGGGTTTTATATCCTGAAGAAGAAGGTTTGCTGGAAGGTGCAGTGCAGTTTACCTATATTGATGGTGATAACCAAGAAGCTTTAATGGAAGTACCATTCTCAATTGAAATTGGACCTGAAATTGTATATGAACCTATTATGCCGGAAATGCCAATAGAACCACCGAAGGAAACTTTTGCGTCAAAGATTAAAAATCATTTGCTGGACATTATTTTAGTAGCGGTTATTATTGCACAAGGTGCAATGCTGTTTAAGATTAAACGCAAAGAAAAAGCAGAAGAGGAATTGATGCAATGATTAAGCAAGATATTTTAATCATGGCAATGAAAAATCTAAACAGACGCAAAGGTAGAACATTTTTAACGATGTTGGGTGTAGTAATTGGGACTACTTCTATTGTGGTGATGCTTTCGCTTGGTTTGGGTTTGGAAGCAAGCTATGAGGCGATGTATGCACAATGGGGCAGCTTAAATCAAATTGAAGTATCAGCTCCCGGTCGTTATGGTGATGAGCAGGAAAATCCTATTTTACTCAATGAGGAAGCGGTGGAGCAATTTAAACAAATGGAAGGGATAGTAGCAGCTATTCCAATGCTGCGAGTTTCTGGGAACGGTTCCTATGGTAAAAAAGAAGGTTATCTGCAAATTTATGGTATTGACGAAACCAGTATGCACTTGATGGAGTATGAAACTGTGGTCGGCAGATTGCTGGCAGAAGGTGATACAAATGCCCTTGTGCTTGGTGCGCAAGTAAGCGACCAGTTTTATGACCCCAATGATAGTAAATATTGGGAAAATTACGAATATGACCCAGATAAAATTTATCAAGCTACTCAAGAGATGATGAATGAAAAAATTTCAATGGAGTTTACGAACTGGGAAACACAAAAAAGCAGAAAATTGAAGCTGCAAGTAGTAGGTGTTTTAAGCGATGAGACTGCTGGTGCAGGCTGGTATGCGTACGCACCGATGGATACTATGAAAAAAATTCGTAAAGCAATGATGACAACAGAAGAAAAGAAAAATAATAAAAATGATTATGACCAGGTTATTTTGATTACTTCGGATGTCACCTACTCTAAAGAAATAGCAATGCAATTGCAAGACCAAGGCTATTATGCCTATTCTATCGCTACTCAGTTGGAAGGTATCGAGGACCAAACGCGAATGATTCAAGCTGTCTTAGGTGGTATAGGGAGTATTACTTTGCTGGTAGCAGCTATCGGGATTATCAATACGATGGTCATGTCTATTTATGAAAGGGTCAAAGAAATTGCCATTATGAAAGTTATTGGGGCAACTTTTACTGATATTCGCTTATTGTTCTTAGCAGAAGCCGGTTTAATAGGTCTTTTCGGTGGCATTTTGGGCTTGGGTGCAAGTTATGGGCTGTCATTCATTATTAATAGGTTGAGTGGTGATTTCATGGGAACAGGAACGGGTATTTCCTTAATTCCATGGTGGCTGGCAGTATTTGCTATGGTCTTCTCCATGGCTGTAGGGGTTTTGGCTGGCTTATATCCTGCTAATAAAGCTGTAAAATTGAGCCCGATTGAAGCTATGCGCGGCAATTAATCTTAGGTGATATACGTTATCTTTTTCTTGCTTTTTCGTTAAGAAAAAGGTATATTTATAATATAATCTAGTCGAATAGATGGGTTTGTAATTAAGTAGGAGGTGGAAATTATGGATCTCAGCATGAGTATTGCTAGTCTTTCCGTAGCACAAAGTATGGCCAATGTACAACAACAAGTGAGTATAGCAATGTTGGATAAGACCATGGAACAAAGCAGTGCTAATCTGCTTAATATGGTCAATGATTTTCAACAAACCAACGGAGCCGCAAATGTGGTGCCATATACAAACCGTTTATTAGATACTTATGCATAATAATTTGTATGCAAAAGTTGTTGGTTGGTAATAATAAGGCAGCAGAGGGCAGTGCCTGCTCTGCTGCCTTATTTTATCTAAGGAGTGATTTTAATGCTGACTGAAAAATACATAAAAACATATTTAGCAGAGGAAGCAGTATGCCCGTTAAGTTTAGAAGAACTGGCAGAAAAATTGGAGTTTGAAGAAGGAGAAGATATCTCTTTACTGCAAAACCTGTTACAAAAGATGGAGCAGGAAGGCGAAGTAGTCATGAGCAGAAAAAAACGCTATGGCTTGCCGGAACAATTTAACTTATACAAAGGTATCGTCAGCCGTCACCCCAGAGGATTTGGCTTTTTGGAGTTAGAAGATGAGGAAAGTGAAGATATTTTTTTATCGCCTGCAGATTTAGGTGGAGCTATGCATGGTGATAGGGTAATCGTGCGACTGAAAAAACAAGGTGGCCGCGATAATCTGCGTGGTGCACGCAACCGAGCTGAGGGAGAGGTTATCCGTATTTTGCAACGAAGCATTGAGCGCGTAGTGGGGACGTTTGAGAGCAGTCGTCATTTTGGCTTTGTAGTTCCTGATGATAAGCGCTTTGGTGGTGATATTTTTATTCCTAAAAGTGGCATTAACGGGGCTAAAACAGGTATGAAAGTTATTGTAGAGATTACGCGCTGGCCGGAAAGAGGACATAGTGCGGAGGGCAATATAGTCCAGTTGATAGGTTATAAAGGTGCTCCTGGCGTTGATGTTGTATCTGTAATGTATAAATATGATTTGCCACAAAATTTTCCGGCAGAAGTTTTGGAAAGTGCGGCAAGGATACCAGAAAAAGTGCAAAGTAAAGAATACAATGGGCGTAGGGACTTGCGCGATTTGTTGATGATTACTATTGATGGTGATGATGCCAAAGATTTAGATGATGCGGTAACTGTGGAAATTTTGGAAAATGGTAATTACCTATTGGGCGTGCATATTGCGGATGTAGGTCATTATGTATTGGAAGATAGCGTTTTAGACAAAGAAGCTTTGAAACGGGCGACGAGTATTTATCTAGTTGATAGAGTTATTCCTATGCTCCCGCAGCGTTTATCTAATGGTATTTGCAGCTTAAATGCTGGTGAAGACCGTTTGGCACTGAGCTGTTCTATGGAAATAGATAAAAGAGGGATTGTAGTTGCTCATGAGATTTATGAATCAGTTATTCATGTAGATTATAGAATGACTTATAAAAATGTAACAAAAATTTTAGTTGAACAAGACCTCGAATTGCGAGAAAAGTATAAAGAAATAGTAGATATGCTGGAAAATATGGCGAAGTTGCAGCATATTTTGGAACAAAAGCGTATTCGACGTGGGGCAATCGAGTTCATTGCTAAAGAAAGCAAGGTCATTTTGGACAAAAAAGGTCGTGCAGTGCGTATTGAATGGCGTGAGCAGGGGCTGGCAGACAAAATTATTGAGGAATTTATGCTCTGTGCTAATGAAACAGTTGCTGAACATTATTTTTGGATGGAAGTCCCTTTCTTGTATCGTACCCATGAAGAGCCAAAAGTTGAAGATGTTATGGATGCTAATAAATTCTTGCAAGCCTTGGGTTACAATATCAAAGGGGCAGGTAATACTGTACATCCAAAAGCATATCAGCATTTAGTGGAAATGTCGGCAGGAAAGCCTGAAGAAAAGGTAGTCAATACAGTGCTGTTGCGCTCAATGCAGCATGCTCGCTATACTACGGAAGCTCTTGGTCATTTCGGCCTAGCGGCAACATATTATTCGCATTTTACCTCACCTATCCGTCGTTATCCGGATTTGGCAATTCATCGTGTTATTAAAGAATTGTTGAGAAAAGGTGATAAACTTGATGACAAACGCATTAATCGTTTACGGCGTAAAATGGAAGAATATGCAGTGCAGTCCTCCAATAGAGAAAAGGTAGCTGAAGAGGCCGAACGTGAAAGTGTGGAAATGAAAAAAGTTGAGTTAATGAAGCAGTATGAGGGCGAATGTTTCAACGGCATTATTAGTGGAATTACTAATTTTGGATTTTTTGTAGAACTGGAAAATTCGGTAGAAGGTTTAGTGCATATTTCAACTTTAATTGATGATTTTTACCAATTTCAACAGGAACGCTATACTTTGTTGGGTGAACATACTAGAAAAACTTATCAACTTGGGCAGGTGGTACGCGTGCGTTTGACGAAAGTAAATGTGGATGAACGACAAATTGATTTTGAGGTGATAACGGATGAAAGTTGTAACAGAAAATCGTAAAGCTAGACATGACTACACAATAGAAGAAACTTTTGAAGCTGGTATTGAGCTGCGTGGTACAGAAGTAAAATCTATGCGAGCTGGTCGTGCTAATTTAAAGGATAGCTTTGCAATTATCGAAAATGGTGAGTTATTTCTTTATGGGATGCATATCAGCCCTTATGAGCAAGGCAATATCTTTAATGTGGAGCCATTGCGAACCAGGAAGTTGTTGATGCATAAGAGAGAAATTCATCGTTTGCTAGGTAAAACTAAAGAGCAGGGCTTAACTTTAGTCCCTTTAAAAGCATATTTTAAAGGAGATAAAATTAAAATTGAGTTGGCGTTGGCAAAAGGTAAAAAACTTTATGATAAGCGTGAAGCAGCAGCAGAAAAAAGTGCTAAACGAGAAATTGACCGCGCTATGAAAGAAAATTGGAGAGGCTGAGAATGAAAGAAATTCGCCAAGTATATTATGCTGAACGCAAACGTCAAGCAAAACAAAGATTGGTTAAAATTGTGACTGCCTTTGTTTTGCTTGGAATTAGTTTTTATTCAGAAAAAATATTTAAAACAGCAGAAAAAGTAGTTGACAAATGGAAATAAAGCGTATAAAATAGAAAAAGTCATCAGCCAACAGAATACTTTTCAAAACACTTGAAAAAAACTTTGAAAAAAGTTAAAAATAAGTGTTGACAAAAGAAAAGAATGATGATATTCTAATATAGCTGTCGCGAGACGGCGGCTCTTTGAAAATTAAACAGTTGAAAACGAACAAAACCAAATGATTTATTAAGCATC